>JBNLCS010000899.1:0-3038 GCA_050303935.1 Bacteroidales bacterium | reverse complement strand
AATGATTTTTCCCAAGGGTGGTTTTTTAATTAAAAAGGTTGAAACACCAACCAATAAGGAACAGGTTTATATTTCCGGTCATCGGTTAATGGTAAAAAAGATCATAGGTAGCCAGTTGTCAAAAGCTGATTATATAGCTATCATGATATGTACAATTGGTGAAAATATAGAAAAATATAGTACAGAACTGATTGAGAAAAATGAGATGCTGGATGGCTATGTTATGAATTTGATAGGTTCTAAAGCAGTAGAGGTTGTTGCCGATATTATTCAAAAATCTATTCAGGGACAAATGAAAAAGGAAGGGTTTCAAATTACAAACCGGTTTAGCCCCGGATATTGTAGCTGGGATGTAGCGGATCAGTTTAAAATATTCTCTTTGTTTCCGGAAAATTATTGTGGAATATCATTGAACAGTTCTGCACTCATGTATCCGGTAAAATCAGTTAGTGCTATTATAGGAATTGGGAAAAATGTTAAATACACCAATTATAAATGTGAAACTTGTAACAGTAAAAATTGCTTCCTAAGAACTAAACCCTAACAACTAATTATCCCATATTCCTGTCCATCATTCTTTAATGCAACATTCTATTCCCTTGAAGAAAACATTAAATTCATAAATAATAATTGCGTTCCCTTATTTTTGCTTGTAATTTAAAATTAAACAATATGAAAATAAGAAGTCAGTATTTTTTATTAGCCTTGACACTATTAATTGTAGGATGCAGCAGCAAACAAACAGATATGGAAAAACAAATAGAGTTAAAAATAGATAGTTTGCTGACAAAAATGACCCTTGAAGAAAAGGTAAACATGATCCATGGCGTGTCATCATTTACCAGTGGAGGTGTTGAACGTCTGAATGTTAGAGGGTTTGTTATGTCTGATGGCCCACATGGCGTACGCATGGAGCATGGAACAGATTGGAAAGTAGACACGGTAGCAAACAACGCGGCTACTTATTTACCAGTGGGTATTACGCTGGCTTCAACATGGAACAAAGAACTTGGTTATAAATTTGGGGAAGTACTCGGTAGCGAGGCCAAGTATCGCGGGAAAGATATAATTCTGGGCCCTGGTGTAAATATATTGAGGACCCCTTTGAACGGAAGGAATTTTGAATACCTGAGTGAAGATCCTTATTTGGCGGGAAAGATGGCTGCCGGATACATTAAGGGTGTGCAGGATCAAGGTATAGCTGCTTGTGTAAAGCATTTCGCTGCCAACAACCAGGAAAAAGAAAGGTTTACGATCAATGTGGAAGTGAGCGAAAGGGCTTTGCGGGAAATTTATTTACCTGCATTTGAAATGGCCGTAAAAGAAGGGGGAGTGTATACCATTATGGGTGCGTATAATCAATTTAGGGGACAACATTGTTCTCATAATGATTATTTGTTGAATAAAATATTAAAGGGTGAATGGGGGTTTGAAGGTATTGTTATAAGTGATTGGGCTGCAGTTCATAACTCAAAACAGGCATTGGAAAATGGTTGTGATATTGAAATGGGAACAGATTTATCAATGAGAAACAATCCGGACTATAATAAATTTTACATGGCCGATTCGGCATTGATATTAATTAGAAATGGAGAAGTAGATTCTTCTGTTGTTGACGAAAAGGTGAAGAGGATATTGAGGGTAATGTACCGGATCAATATGTTTGGAAAAAGGTCTCCTGGTTCATATAATACACCTGAACACCAACAAGTTGCCAGGAAAGTAGCTGAAGAAGGTATTGTTTTATTAAAAAACGAAACAGTCTTACCCCTTAATAAACAGAAAATAAACAAAATAGCTGTAGTGGGGGCGAATGCTGATAAAAAATTTGGTAAACGAGGTGGTAGTTCACAGGTTGAACCATATTATGAGGTTACAGCCCTTGAAGGACTTAAAAATAGTTGTGGTAGCGATATTGAAATTGTTTACGCACCTGGATATGAAATTACTAAAAAACATACAGCAAATCAACAACTTGCTTCAGAAGCCATAAATGCTTCAAAAAATGCTGATTTTGTGATCTACGTTGGGGGTACCATACACGGGTTTAGTGATGCATGGTCTGATAATGCCTATGATGCAGAAGGTGCTGATAAACCTGATATGTACCTGCCTTTTCAACAAGATGAATTAATAAAGAAAATATTGGAAGTAAACAAAAATGTTATAGTTGCTTTATATGGTGGAGGACCAGTTGATATGACTGAATGGATTGATGAAATACCAGCAATAATACAGGCATGGTACCCTGGTATGGAAGGTGGAAATGTGCTGGCCGATATACTATTTGGAAACGTTAACCCATCGGGAAAATTACCAATGACTTTCCCTAAAAAGCTTGAAGATAGTCCGGCACATAAACTTGGCGAATATCCTGGCGATAATGGAACAGTTGAATATAAAGACGGTATTTACGTGGGATATCGATTTTTTGATACCAAAGGTGTTGAACCTCAGTTTTGTTTTGGGCACGGGTTATCATTTACAACATTTGAATTCACCAATGTTTCAGCCAACCTTGAAGGTGACCAAGTTTTGGTTTCAGTTAAAATTACGAATACTGGCGATATGGCCGGAGCTGAAGTTGCTCAATTCTATGTGCATGATGATGAATCTAAAGTAGAAAGACCGGAAAAGGAACTTAAAGCGTTTGAAAAAGTTTACCTGGAACCAGGTGGATCAAAAATTATTGAAGTTAAGATACCAGTAGAAAACTTAAAATATTATGATGAAGGATTAAATAAATGGGTTCTTGAGAGGGGTGTTTATGAAATTTTGGTTGGTAATTCTTCCGCTAATATTATCTGGAAATTAAACATAGAGATTTAATATTGAAAATGTTAATAACAAAATCATAAAAAACCTCAGCCCGTACCTGTAAAAAAGCTCGCCAAGTATCATTGGCTGGTTTTATAAGTTCTTTAGAGAGTTTACCTTTGATAGAATAACCATTGGTGCTTTTATTTAGTTCTCCAAGACTGACGCCAAAATCGAGCCATGCCCTGAGTCCTTCCGGATTGAAGTCCGATTTGAGAAAT
>JBNLCS010000898.1:0-1975 GCA_050303935.1 Bacteroidales bacterium | reverse complement strand
TGCTTTTTTTAGGGAGTTTCTGGGATCAGGTACTATAATGGGGTATAAAGCTATTCCCCAGGCATTTTATGATTTAGGTTATGTGAATAATGGCCTAATGATTTTACCACCTATGGCATTGGTTACAGTAGGCATTATTATTTGGGTGCAAAGATCAAAGAATAGAGATTTAATTGAAGAAAACTAACAGATAGATATGGAAAATTTAGTAAACATATTTGTAAAATCTATTTTCATTGATAACATGATTTTTGCCTATTTTTTAGGCATGTGTTCATACCTTGCTGTTTCAAAAACAGTAAAAACCTCAATGGGACTAGGAATAGCTGTAGTATTTGTTTTGGGAATTACTGTACCTATAGATTACCTGATTCAAAACTATGTGTTAAAAGAAGGTGCTTTATCATGGATTAGCTCAGATCTTGCAGAAGTTGATTTAAGTTTTTTAAGCTTTATTATGTTTATAGCAGTAATCGCTTCTATGGTTCAGCTAGTTGAAATGATCATTGAGAAATTTTCACCTGCTTTGTATAATTCATTGGGTATTTTCTTACCCTTAATTGCCGTTAATTGTGCCATTTTAGGAGGGTCATTGTTTATGCAGGAACGAGAATACAGTTCTTTAGCCGAAGCAACTTCGTTTGGACTAGGATCAGGAGTGGGATGGCTTCTTGCTATTGTTGGTATAGCTGCCATCAGGGAAAAAATTAAATATTCAAATGTACCTGCACCACTTCGTGGGTTGGGAATAACATTTATTATTACAGGCTTAATGGGAATAGCATTTATGAGTTTTATGGGTATTAAACTTTAAGAAGCATGGAATTATTAGTAACGAATTTTACCGTAGTATTAATTAGTATTGTAGCATTTTTGCTGATCATCTTGTTATTGGTTGCAATTTTATTATATGCCAGGGCGAAATTAACCCCTCAGGGTGATGTTACCATGACATTAAATGATAAAGAGTATAAGGTAAGCCCTGGTTCTACCATATTATCTACCTTATCAAATCAGGAGATTTTCCTTCCTTCTGCATGTGGTGGTGGCGGTACCTGTGGAATGTGTAAATGTCAGGTATACGAAGGAGGTGGCAGTATTCTTCCAACTGAAACCGGTTTTTTCACGAGAAAGGAACAACAAAATAATTGGCGTCTCGGTTGCCAGGTCAAAATTAGGGAAGATATAAAAGTGCAGATACCTGAGGAAATAATGGGTATTAAAAAATGGGAATGTGAAGTTGTTTCAAATCACAATGTCGCAACATTTATTAAAGAATTTGTTGTAAAATTACCAGAAGGTGAAACATTGGATTTCCAGTCAGGTGGATATATACAAATAGATGTCCCTAAAATTGAAGTGGATTTTAAAGATATGGAAGTGGAGGAAGAATATCGTGATGAATGGGACAAGTTCAAACTTTGGGATTTGAAGATGAAAAATCCGGAAGAAACTTTCAGGGCATATTCAATGGCAAACCATCCTGCCGAAGGAAATATTGTGATGTTAAATATTCGTATTGCTACACCACCCTGGGACCGTGAAAAAGGTGCTTTTATGAATGTTAATCCGGGTATTTGTTCATCATTCATCTTTTCCAGAAAACCAGGTGATAAGGTTACCGTTTCAGGACCGTATGGTGAATTTTTTATAAAAAATACGGAGAGGGAAATGTTATATATTGGTGGTGGTGCAGGAATGGCCCCACTTCGCTCACATTTATTTCATCTTTTTCACACTGTTAAAACAGGAAGAAAGGTTTCGTATTGGTATGGGGCAAGGTCAAAAAGAGAAATATTTTATGAAGACCATTTTAGGGAAATTGAAAAGAAATTCCCAAATTTTACGTTTAATATAGCTCTTTCAGAGCCATTACCGGAAGATAACTGGACAGGTCCAACTGGTTTTATACACCAGGTTATTTATGATCACTACTTAAGTAAACATGAAGAACCTGAAGAAATTGAATTTTACA
>JBNLCS010000897.1:0-2163 GCA_050303935.1 Bacteroidales bacterium | reverse complement strand
AATTTTCAATACTGACCTGTATGACGAGATAACCGTGGAAAATATTATGGAAGCCCCGCCTTCCCTTTTATTTTATGATGAAATGATGGAAACCATTATTGAGAAATTTGAATCATGCGGGGCATGGAACCTGCCGGTGATAAAAGAAGGTAAATATTATGGTTTTATTTCAAAATCAAAGTTATTTTCAGTTTATAGAAAAAGACTGAAAGACATTACTGATGATTAATCAAAAACTTTACTGTTATAAACATTTCTCTTCTAATTATTAACTCTTGTTTTCTGATAATTTAATTTTTGATACTTTTGTAACCTTATTTTTACGGTGAAAGTTATTTCGTATTATCAATAAACAACATCAATAATGAGTAAAGATCAATTAATATTTGATTTAATTAAAAAGGAATACAAACGGCAGTCGGAAGGTATTGAACTTATAGCCTCTGAAAACTTTGTGAGTGACCAGGTAATGGAAGCCATGGGTTCTTACCTAACCAATAAATATGCTGAAGGTTTACCCGGAAAAAGATACTATGGAGGATGCCAAGTAGTTGACGAAATTGAGAATATAGCGATCAATCGTGCAAAAGAGTTATTTGGTGCATGTTGGGCAAATGTACAACCACATTCAGGTGCACAGGCAAACATGGCTGTATTAATGACTGTTTTAAATCCCGGGGACACTTTTATGGGAATGGACCTGGCGCATGGTGGCCACTTGTCGCATGGCTCGCCTGTTAACTCTTCAGGTTTGCTATATCGCCCGGTAGCTTATCAGGTTGATGAAGAAACCGGGACAGTCAATTATACTACTATGGCTGAAATAGCCGAAAAGGAAAAGCCAAAGCTAATTATTGCAGGCGCATCAGCATATTCCAGGGATTGGGATTATGCAAAAATGAGAGAAATTGCAGATAGAGTTGGAGCAATATTGATGGCCGATATTGCCCATCCGGCAGGTTTAATTGCCAAAAAGAAATTGAATAACCCGTTCCCCCATTGTCATATCGTAACCACTACAACACACAAAACATTGCGTGGACCAAGGGGTGGATTGATTATTGTTGGAGAAGATTTTGAAAATCCCTGGGGAATAAAAACCCCAAAAGGTGTTACCCGTACCCTAACATCTTTGTTAGATTCAGCAGTTTTTCCCGGTATTCAGGGAGGTCCGCTTGAACATGTAATTGCAGCTAAGGCTGTTGCTTTTGGTGAAGCATTAAGCCCCGAATTTGATAAATATGCTGATCAGGTGATTGCTAATGCCCAAGCCATGGCCCAGGCTTTTACGAACAAAGGATATAAAGTTATTTCGGGAGGTACAGATAATCACTTGATGTTAATTGATTTGAGGACCAAGTTCCCTGATCTGACCGGTAAAATGGTTGAAAACACGCTGGTTAAAGCCGATATCACCACGAATAAAAACATGGTGCCTTTTGATACCCGTTCGCCATTCCAGGCTTCAGGGTTCAGGGTTGGAACGGCTGCCATTACATCCAGAGGATTGAAAGAAAACGAAATGGAAACAATAGTTGACATGATTGATGAAGTGTTATCTAATACTGATAATCAAAATGTTATTGATGCTGTTAAAAAGAAAGTGAATAGCCTGATGGATGGCCGGCCTTTGTGTAAAATGTAAAAAAATATAAAGCCGTCAACCGACGGCTTTTTTTGTTTAAATTTTATACTATGGATATTACTTCTATACTTTTAATAATAGGCGTTGGTATCATTGCCGGGTTTATAAATACACTTGCAGGCAGTGGTTCGTTACTCACGTTGCCTGTTTTAATGTTTCTTGGATTACCTGCAAATGTGGCGAATGGCACAAACCGTATTGCAATTTTTTTTCAAAGCCTCGTTAGCGTAAGAAATTTTAAAAAATACCGGATTTTTACAATCAAAGAAGGTTTAAAAATTGGACTTCCAACAGTAATTGGTTCTATTATTGGTGCCAAAATAGCTTTGTCATTTGATGAGAATGTAATGAGAAAAGCTATTGCCCTTTTGCTCGTACTCATGATAATTCTTGTAGTCGGCAAACCAGAAAAATTCATTAAAAAAGCAGAAGCCAAAGAAAAAAAAATAGGTGTTTTACAAATAATTATTTTTTTCGCCATTGGCATATATGGCGGTTTTATTCAGGCTGGCGTAGGA
>JBNLCS010000896.1:0-6594 GCA_050303935.1 Bacteroidales bacterium | reverse complement strand
AATAGATTTCTTCTGCCAACTGAGTTGTTAAGTCTTCTCCCCCAACTATAATCCTTTTAATATTGGTGGTATAATCATTTTTTTTTTGTCTTCTGTATTCTTTTAACATTTTGAGATGGGAAGGAGTAACCTTTAATATATGAATTTGATTATCGGAAATAACATCTTCTATTGGCAGGCTTCTTTCACTATCGGAATAAGTAATTATGGTGTTTCCACTGATTAACGGTGCAAAAATGGAAGTAACAGTCAAATCAAATGAAATGGATGTATATAATGGAAATTTTACTTCTTCTCCTTTTATATATGTTTTGTTAGCAAATGAGGCATAGTTTACCAGCGATTGATGCTCTACCATTACACCTTTTGGATTACCTGTTGTTCCTGATGTATAAATGACATAAGCCAAATTATGGGAAGTGTTAATATTTTCTATTATAATTGGTTCCCTTGAATATTTTTCATAATCATCTATATTTAAAAGCTTCAGTGGTAAATTGTTTACCAAATTATTTAGGGTTGTGTTTGTAATCAGTACTTTAGCTTGACTATTACTTAAAATATATTTAATCCGTTCTTCAGGTAAATCCTTATCTATAGGTAAATAACATCCTCCAGATTTTAGTGTAGCTAAAATGGCTAATATCAACTCAGGGCTTCTGTCCAACATTATTGCAACAGGAATATTTGGCACAACACCTTTCATTCTCAAAAAATTAGCGAATTGAGTCGATTTGTTGTTTAATTCTTTATAAGTTAAACAATTGATACCTGTTGAATCTTTAATATTTGATATCCCTTCATTTACTACCCCTCTTACAACTGCTATATTATCAGGCGTTTTAAAAGCCTGCTCTTCAAAAATTTGATGAATCACTTTATCCTTAACATAATCGGATTTTGTATCGTTAAATTGGTATATACATTTGTATAATTCCTCATTATCAAGAACTGATAAATCTGAAATTTTAACAGTGGGGTTTTCAACGATATTGTTTAAAAGAATCTCAAAATGCTTTGCTATCCTGAGAATAGTATCTTTTTCAAACAAAGCTGTTGAATATTCGATACAATAGTTCAAACTATCTTGCTGGTCAAAAACCTCAAAAGAAATATCATATTTGGAAAATCCAGGGTCAAAAAAGTGGTGTTCGACAGATATACTATCATTTTGAAATTTAGGAAACTCAATGTTTTGAAAAATAAACATTGTGTCAAACAAAGAATTTCGACTGACATCGCGTATTTGTTCTACTTGTTCGACAAGGTTCCCAAACGGATAATCCCTGTTACTTAAGGCATTTAATATTGTTTCTTGTTCCAGTTTTAAAAAATTTGAAAAAGTAGAATCTCCCTTTGGGAAACTTCTTATCGCCAGATTGTTCACAAACATACCTAACTGATCTTGAAGCTGTTCATGATTTCTTACCGCCACAGGAACCCCTACTATAATATCTTCCTGTCCGGAATATTTTGAAAGAAGAATATTGTATGCTCCCAGAAGTAATACAAATAATGAGGTATTCTCTTTTTTGGCTATTTCTTTTAACTTGTGTGATAAAACCTTGTTAATTTGGAATTCTAATTTACCACCTTCATAATCTATTAGTGAAGGTCTGGTAAAGTCAGTTGGTAAATTTAGTACAGGAATCTCATCTCTGAATTGTCGTAACCAGTACTTTTCTTTTAATTTTAGACTCCCCGACTGAATATTTTTATTTTCCCAATGAATAAAATCTTTGTATTGAATCTCACATTCAGTTAATGTTTCACCATGATATAATTTAAGCAATTCATCTAAAAAAAGACTGATAGAGAGACCGTCAGAAATAATATGATGAAAATCCAAAAATAGTATATAATTGTCGCTTGATATGCTTAACAATTCAATCCTGAAAAGCGGGGATTTATTCAAATTGAAAGACTTGACCCTTCTCTTTAATTCATTCTTAACGCTTTTCAAATTAACCTGCGTTACTTCTAAAGTAAAGTCGACTTTTTCATTAAGCCTTTGCCTTGGTTCCCCATTTACCAGATCAAATGAAGAACGTAATATTTCATACTTTTCAATTATTTCAACAATTGTCTTTTCTAATTTTTCAACATCTAACCTTCCTTTCAATGTAAATGCTACAGGAATATTATACGAAACAGATGTTTTATCAACCTCCCATAAATAATATAAACGCTTTTGGGCCGATGCCAACGAAAAAGTATCCTGTTTATCTATTTTGGGAATTTGTTCATATCGTTTATTAGCTGCATCCTTGATTTCTAATACAATTTCACGAATGGTTTGTTTTTCGTATAACAATTGATAATCCAACTCAACCTCAAACTCCTTATGAATCGCTGATAGTAACTGTACAGCCTTTAATGAATTTCCCCCAACATCAAAGAATCTTTGAGTTACACCAAAATTTTCATGTAACAACACTTTTGACCAGATTAAAACAAGTTTTCTCTCAATTTCGTCCTTAGGCTTAATAAAGTTATTGTTGTCTTGACAAAAGATAAGTAATTTTTTTGTTTCTGTAATTATTTCAGAAAATGTTCCTCTAGTATATTCCTCAATTAATTTAAAACGTTGTGTTTTACCACTTGTAGTTTTAGGTATTTCTCTTACCGGAATTATATGATCCGGTTCAAATCCAAAGATTTGATTGATATGTTTTTTTATTTTATTATATGTTTCAAGAAATTTTTCTATTTTCCCTTTGTGTAGCACAAACACAAAAATCTCTTCTTCGCCTGTTTTTTGGCTGGTACAACCTGCCACAACTACTTTACCTAATTCAATGCCTTCAATTTTCTCAAGGCTCCTTTCAATATCATGGGGATAATAATTTTGTCCGTTGACAAAAATGATATCTTTTGCCCTTCCGGTCACATAAAGACCACCATCATGCATAAAACCAAGATCACCAGTATCCAGCCAACCCTCTTCTGTTATGGTATTTCTGGTGGCTATTGAGTTATTGTAGTAGCCTAATGTAACATTATCACCTTTAATCTGAATATGTCCAATTATGTCTTCCCCACAAACCTCATTCCCATCGTCTGCAATTTGTATAGAACAATATGGAATTGATCTGCCAACGTTAACAAATGAAACAGTATTTTTACTTTTCGAAGTGACTACTACAGTTGCTCCTATATTAATATAGTCTCGTTCTAAATGAAGTGAAATGAGTTCTTCTTCAAGATTTGAAAATGAAACAGCCAAACTGGCTTCTGCAAGACCGTAAACCGGATACATAGAAGTTTTTTTCAGACCATAACCTTTCAGTTTATTAAGAAATTCATGGCAAATATCTTCTGAGATTGGTTCAGCTCCATTATATATTATTCGTACATTTGATAAATCCCAGTTATAATGATTTTCAGGATTATACTGTTTTAAAAGATATTTATATCCAAAATTAGGAGAACATAATACTGTAGCTTTGTGTTGACTTGCTTTATCTAGCCATATAGTGGGTCTTCGAATAAAAAGACTTGTAGGTAAAAGATAATGGTCCATCCCTAAAAATAATGGGCACAAATGAAATCCAATTAATCCCATATCATGAGTTAAAGGCATCCAACTAAGTTTTGAGTCATGTTCATCATATTTTGAAGCCTCACTAATAGCCTTTATATTAGTGATTAAATTCTTGTGAGTAAGAATTACCCCTTTGGGCTTACCAGTTGAACCTGAAGAAAACTGTACGTAAGCAATATCACTCTCATTAGGTGTAATGATTACACCTTTTTCATTGGAATTAAATATATTCTCTAGATAAACAACTTTCTTTTTAACAAAAGAAAAAGTTTCATGATAACCTTTAAGGTAAGTTTGTTTATCTAATTTTTCAAGCTCATCCGAAGAAATGATCAAATATGGATTATATAACATTTTCCATACGTTGATAAGTTTTTGGCGATGATCAGTATTTCTGCCAATAGTGAGAGGTACCGGAATAATTCCTCCTAAAATACATGCCCAAAATATGACTACAAAAGTTTTATTATCATCAATCTGGAATACTAATTCATCTTTTGCGCTAAGGCCTTGATTTTGTAAATAAGAAAGAACCTTCAACGCTTGATTAAATAATTCTTTATAAGAAAGAATATCTTCTTTATCACTACTTTCAATAAAAGTAATGCCTTTGCTATTTAGCTTGCTTCTTTCTTTAAATATTTCTATTAAGGTTTTAAACATAAAAAATACTGATTGTATTTTTATTTGTTAGTTTTCTAAGGATAATTAGGAAAAGAAATTAAATTCTTGTACGATACACTTATAAAATTATGTTAAATTAATAGACAATAGTTTGAAGGGATGTCCTATTAATTTTAATTTAAATGTTTAAAGACAATATTCTATAAATTTATATTCTTTCAAGTACCGAAGTACAAATATCAATAAATACAATCTGATTGATCTCTTTCAACTCAATACCAAAGCGGGATTTGGATTTTTGTTTAATTAGAATTCCTTCATAACCAGCTAATGGCCCAAATAAAATCCGTACATTTTCACCTTCATGAAAACTAGGTTCAACAGATACATCATAATTTTGATTTAAAATTCTTTTAATACCTTCAATGCATCTTTCATTAACAATAGAAGGTTTTCCGCCACAATGAATATACGTACATATTTTTGGTATTTTACAAATATCATAAATATTATGCTTCTCAGTATTTACAAAGATATAACTAGGGAAAAGCACTTGGTCTATCATTTTTCTTTGACGGTTCTTCCATATTCGAAATGTCTTTGTAATTGGAAGAAAAACTTCATAACCCCGAAATAACAACTCGTTTTTGACTACTTTTTCTGCTCTTGGAGCTGTGTAAAAAACGTACCAATTTAATGTTAATTTCGCTTTTAAAAGCTCATTTTTAACGGTAGCTGAAGGTTTTAGGATTTGAGATACAGGCATAGCAAAATATAGGTTTTTGTTTTAGTTAATGAACACAGCTTCGCCTTGTCAATTAGCAAACATGCATTCGATTAAAAAAAATATTTTACATTTATTGTTTTAGGTTATTTTCAAAGGTTGAAGGTTATATATCAATTAAAAACTTTCCATCAAACAATTTCAAATAACTAAATATATGCAGTGAATATATACGTTATTTTTTTTATTTTCAAATTTATGGGAGAAAAACTTGATGATTTAACGAAATTTTCATATATTATTTTATTTAAGAACACATTTAAACAACTGGAAATCAAATATTACACGCAAAGATTATGGTGTAGGAATTTTAACCAAACATAACTTTCACTATTTATATTGAATGTAGAATGTTATATTTTCTTAACAAATTAACTTCTAAATATTTGGTAAATTTATTTCGATCCCATTCTGCCTATATTATTATCATTCCAAAAAGTAAAAAGAGATTGTTTATCTACCCAACAAAAACTGCTATAAAACTTTAAGGTCCTCGTAAATAATACCTAAATATTAATAAGACATAGCAATTTGTAATTGACTATCTATTATTTTTGTTTTGTGAAACTAAGTTAAGTATATGAAAAAAAATATTGCCATTGTAACAGGCGGGGATTCCTCTGAAGAAGTTATATCCGTTCAAAGTGCTGAATATATAATAAATTCAATCGATAAGGAAAAATATGATACCTACTTGGTTTACATTAAAAAAGGAAAGTGGGTAGTTAAGTTAAATAGTAAGGAACAGGTAGCCATTGATAAGAATGGTTTTTGTTTTAATTATAACAATCAATTTGTGAAGTTTCATGGGGCTTACTTGATTATCCATGGCCCACCCGCTGAAAACGGTAAGCTTCAGGCCTACTTCGATATGGAAGGAATTCCATACATTGGACCTGCCGTACTTCAGGCATCACTTACTTTTAATAAAGATGTGTGTAAACAATATTTAACAACAATTGGAATCAATAGTTCTCCTGCTATACTTATAAAAAATATAAATGATGTTGATTTTGAAACAATTGAGAAAGAGATCGGTTACCCCTGTTTTGTAAAACCTAATGAAGCTGGTTCAAGTTTTGGGGTTACAAAGGTTTACGAAAAGTCACAACTTGATAAAGCATTAAAAGATGCCTTTATGGAAGATAGTTCCGTGTTGATTGAAAAGTTAATAACAGGAATTGAAGTAACGTGTGGGGCCTACAGGCTCAATGGTAAGACGGAGGTATTACCTGTAACAGAAATTGTAAGCAAAAAAGAGTTTTTTGATTTTGAAGCTAAGTACACCCCCGGAGCTGCCGATGAAATTACCCCAGCCCGGATTTCGGGAAAACTAACCTTGAAATGCCAAGACCTGACAGGCAAAATATATGATCATTTGAACTTAACGGGAATATCCAGGATTGACTATATTATTGAAAATGATGTATTTTATTTGCTTGAAGTAAATACCATTCCCGGAATGAGCCCCGGAAGTATTATCCCTCAGCAATTAAAGGCTGCAAAGAAAAATGTTACTCAAGTGATAACAGGATTAATTGATGAGGCGGTAGGATCAGATGCAACTTAAAATTATAGAAACGGCAGATGGTTCTAAAACATTATACCTACCTGATTTAGACGAGCATTTTCATTCTAAATT
>JBNLCS010000895.1:0-2455 GCA_050303935.1 Bacteroidales bacterium | reverse complement strand
TGAAAAACAAATATATATATTTGTTCGTTTAAAAATCAATTTTATATAAATTAAACAGCGTATACGAAAAATAACATTGATAATCAGTGTAATTATAGTTTATTCGATATAATGTCTAATATTTTACATGGTTCATTGAGTGTTCGACAAAATTCACTTTTATCTCAAATGCTAAGAAATGGGACTTCCTGATAGAAATGGGCGAGATATTATTTTGAGGTGTCAGCGATTTTATCATAATAAATTTACAAATTTAATCCATATAAATAATTTAACCACGAATCGAATCTGGGTAAACGCATCTAAATTTTAAATTCATGAATAATAGGCAATTAAACCATTTGAAATTAATGTTTTCTTTCTTTGCGCAACCTTGGCGGTTCTTTGTGTAATTCAGCGTAACAGCTATTACGCGAAGGTACGCGAAGGAGTCGCAAAGGTACACGAAGAAATTTAGATGCGTTTGCCCTGCGAACCGAATTATATAATATAATACGTGTATTCGTTGTTAAATAGAAAGAAACGAGAATTTTGTCGCACACCTTACTTTAGTAATTATCTCTTTTTGTAGCGGGATGAATTTTCGAATCAAATCCCTTTGTGAGGGTTTTAATAGTGACCGTTAAGAAAACTATCAATTACTATTCATTAAACAACCCATGTATTTGGGCATTGATTTTATCAATTACAGGATTTAAATGTTCTGGTTTTTCCGGAAAATTGTAGTCGTCTACCTGGATTGTTATTATTTTTCCCAGGTTGTAGGCATCTGCCCAGGCATCATATCTTTCGTTCAAACGTTTCAGGTAATCAAGGCGTATGGAGTTTTCATATTTTCTGCCCCGGCTTTGAATTTGTTTTACCAGGGTAGGTATTCCGGCCCGTAGGTAAATTACCAGGTCAGGTGGTTGAATTAGCGAGCTGATAAGGTTAAAAAGGGTAAAATAATTTTCAAAATCACGGGTCGACATAAGCCCCATGGCATGGAGGTTAGGGGCAAATATATAGGCATCTTCATAGATGGTGCGGTCCTGGATCACCGTCTTCCCCGATTTTCTTATTTCCAGTATCTGGTTAAAACGTGTATTTAAAAAATATATTTGCAGGTTAAACGACCAATGCTGCATGTCCTCATAAAAATCATCCAGATAAGGGTTGTCATCAACATCTTCAAAATGAGGTTCCCACGTATAATGTTTAGAAAGTAATTCGGTTAATGTTGTTTTTCCCGAACCTATGTTACCTGCAATGGCAATGTGCATGCTATTTTTATTTAGTTTACAATCTTACTACTAGTATGTCAACATTGAGTTGACGTGAAAATGACATAAAAAAGCACATAAATGTATCATGGTTTCTCCATATCAATCGTGACGCATTACTAATTTACAAAAATATATTTTTATTTCGCCTCTCAAAATCAAGAAGCCCTGTTATTTATTTCTTTCAACTCTTCTACGTATTGTCTGGAATTTGACAATCTCGGTACTTTGTTTTGCCCACCCAGTTTCCCTTTCTCTTCAAGCCAGTGGTAAAAAGTGCCTTTTTTCACGCTAATCACTTCAAGAATTTTTAAGGTGAGATCATTATACCTTTTTGCTTCGTAATCTGAATTTAGCGATTTTAATGCATTATCAAGGGCATTTATAAAATATCCCATATTTTTTGGGGGACGCTCAAATTCAATTACCCATTCGTGGCACCCCTTTTTATTTTCATCCATAAAAACAGGCGCTGCGGTGAAATCCAATATTTCGGCTTTGGTTTTGTCACAAGCGATTTTGAGCGCATTTTCTGCGTTATCAATAATAAGTTCTTCACCAAAAGCATTAATGAAATGTTTGGTGCGGCCGGTAATTTTTATTTTATGAGGATATAAGGATGTAAACATTACGGTATCTCCAATTATATAACGCCATAACCCGCCATTTGTTGATATCACGATGGCGTAATTTTTTCCCGTCCTTACTTCGTCTATTGTACAAACCTTTGGGTTTGGGAGGTCAAATTCTTCCATGGGGATGAATTCATAATAAACACCCAAATCCAGCATTAATAGCATATCATTATTTTTGGGATTATCCTGTATAGCAAAGAAACCTTCAGAAGCATTATAGGTTTCCATGTAATGCATATTTTCCGTGGGGATAATCTTTTTATACTGCTCTTTGTATGGGGTAAAATTTATACCGCCATGAATAAAAAGTTCCAAATTTGGCCATATTTGAGTAATATCCTTTTTACCTGTATGTTCAAGCATGTACCTAAGTAAAACCAACATCCAGGATGGCACTCCTGCTATGCTTGTAACATTTTCCTGCACAGTTTCGCGTGTAATTTTGTCTAACTTTTCTTCCCATTTGTCCATTAGGGCAATTTCCCGGTTTGGGGTTTTTATAAATTCGGCCCAAAAGGGAAGATTATGTATAAGAATTGCCGAAAGGTCGCCGTAATA
>JBNLCS010000894.1:0-8386 GCA_050303935.1 Bacteroidales bacterium | reverse complement strand
ATGAAATATTTAAGGTTGGTGTTCTTTCTCAAACGGAATATATTTTTGCTTTTTTTTATTTAAATCGGAATCTTTCTGCAATTATATATCAATTCAGTAGAATTAACAAAAAAAAAGCAAATTTTTTTTTTACAAAATTATTAATATTTTTTAGTAATTTCGATTGTTATTTTGAAATGTAGCCACAAATTATTATTTTCAACGTTAAGAAAAAAAGAAAAATAACATAAATCACCAAAAAAATTGAACTACTAACTAACCTGCACTCAGATGAGACAACTGAAAATTATTAAACAGGTAACTAACAGGGAAACACCTTCTCTGGACAAATATTTACATGAAATAGGGAAAGTTGAATTAATTAGTGCGGATGAAGAGGTAGAATTGGCCAGAAAAATTAAACAGGGTGATGGCGAAGCCTTGGAAAAACTAATCAAAGCGAATCTAAGATTTGTTGTGTCTGTTTCTAAACAATATCAAAATCAGGGATTAAGTTTGCCTGATTTGATTAATGAGGGCAACCTGGGGTTAATAAAAGCAGCTCAACGTTTTGATGAAACACGGGGGTTTAAATTTATTTCTTATGCGGTGTGGTGGATACGCCAAAGTATTTTACAGGCACTTGCTGAACAGGCTAGAATAGTGAGATTGCCTTTGAATAAAATAGGGTCAATTAATAAAATTAACAAAACACTATCCGAACTGGAACAAAAATTTGAACGCGAACCATCGGAAATTGAGGTTGCCCAGGTTCTTGAAGTTGCCCCTGATGATGTAAAAGATTCTATTAGAAGTTCGGGCAGGCATGTATCAATGGATGCCCCGCTTGCACAGGGAGAAGAAAATAATATGTATGATGTGCTGGCAAGTAAAGATATGCCTACCCCCGACAGGGAGTTGCTAAATGAATCGTTAAGAAGGGAGATAGAAAGGGCCTTGTCAACGTTAACTTATCGCGAAGCAAATATTATAAGGCTGTATTTTGGTTTAAACGGCAAGCACCCTCACACACTCGAAGAAATAGGAGAGGAGTTCAACCTAACAAGGGAAAGGGTAAGGCAGATTAAAGAGAAGGCTATTAAAAGATTGAAACATACTTCCCGTTCAAGGATTTTGAAAACATATCTGGGTTAAATATTAGGTTAGTATATTTACGTTATTTATTTTACTTGTTTATATCTGTTGTTTATATCCAACTTTTATTTAATTCGTAATTTATCATATTTTTGTCAAAAAATATATAAGTTATATTATGAGGAAAATGGTTGCACCATCAATATTAGCAAGTAATTTTAGTAATCTTGCCAGTGAAATAGAATTGATCAATAAAAGTGAAGCTGATTTTTTACATTGCGATATTATGGATGGGGTATTTGTTCCAAATATCTCTTTTGGGTTTCCAGTATTAGAGTATGTTAAAAAAAATGCTAAAATCCCTCTGGATGTCCATTTAATGATTGTAAATCCTGAAAAATATATTGATAGGTTCCATGAGGCCGGTGCTAACATTTTAAATGTTCATTTTGAAGCGTGCACGCATTTACACAGGACAGTGGAAGCTATAAAAAAACTTGATATGAAAGCCGGTGTAACTTTAAACCCTCATACACCGGTCCATTTTCTTGAGGATATTATTGCTGATCTTGACCTTGTGTTGATTATGTCCGTGAACCCTGGATATGGTGGACAAATATTTATAGAAAACAGTTATAATAAAATTGCCGTTTTAAAAGAATTAATTCTTAAAAAAAATACTAAAACATGGATTGAAGTTGATGGTGGTGTTGATTTGGATAATGCCGCAAAGTTATATGAAACAGGTGTGGATATACTGGTAGCGGGTACTACAGTTTTTAAAGCTGAAAACCCGGTGAAGATGGTAAGTGATTTGAAAAATTGTTAATTTTTGATTTTACTTGGTTTTTGTAATTTTCAACATGGTCATTTTAAATTCTTTTCATTAACTTTGTGTTTTGAAATTCTTACCTCGGGGCCGACCTGGATTTGACAGCAAGGATTGTGGGTAAGTAAGCATGCCGGGCCACACATTTTACCCCGTTAAACTGGAGTGTGAACTTTATAAATGGCGAATCTAATTACGCTCTTGCTGCTTAATCGAATCATAGTAGATTAAAGCTTAATCCTGACATAAGATGTTGGGACAAGATGTTTCCCCAAGGTTAA
This sequence comes from Bacteroidales bacterium, assembly GCA_050303935.1. GTDB lineage: Bacteria > Bacteroidota > Bacteroidia > Bacteroidales > JBNLCS01 > JBNLCS01. The sequence goes on along the minus strand of JBNLCS010000894.1, from coordinate 6,202 downwards.
GTCCTACCGCCAAGGATCAGGAGACACATCATTAGGAAGGACTAGTTGTTGTAAGTCCCGGTACAGCAATGAAAATTAAGGGACTAAGGTTCAAATTGGGTGCTTGTTTCCGGTTTGTTCCCGACAATAAATAACAAGCTAAGCATGTAGAAACCTTATCTGTAACTTGTTTGGACGAGGGTTCGATTCCCTCCGGCTCCACTTTGCTCTCGAACTCCGAGGGTCAAAAATGCCCGAAAGGGCTTTTTTTATTGACTTCCAGCAAGACCCGCATTTTTCGGCCGGGTCAACAAAAACCGGAAAAACCCGTTAATCGGGTCAAGTTTTGGGTCAATATTTTTGCCATTGACCCGTTTTACCAGTATATTAGCCAGAAACGTTTTAATATCAGTGCAATGGGCGTAAAAATAAGGCCACGTTTTAACCGCAATGGCAAAAAACTGGACAAGGAAGAAAAAGCAAGGATTTCTATCGGGGTATATTGGGACTCAAAAAAAAGAAAATTCCTGGCCACCGATTATTTTGTTACCGAGGAACAATGGGATACAAAAAAACTCATTGTCAACAACCGCCATGAAAACTACCAGTACATCAATGCCAAAATCAAGGAACTGGTATCCAAACTGGAAACCTACGAGTTCAAGCTCCAAAGCAACGGGCAACACCTAACGCTGGATTTATTGGATGATTTTGCCCGCAGGAATTTTGAGAATTATGACAACATGACCTTCAACCAGTATTTTAAGAAACAACTGGAGACAAGGAAATTCAATACAGTATCCACTTACCAGACCCACAAGAAAACCTATAATAAGTTCAACGAGTTCAGGAAGGATGTCCACTTTCACGAACTTACCGTTTCGCTGGTTGAGCAGTTTGATGAATATATGAAGGAACAGGGGTTGATGACCAACTCACGCTCGAACCACCACAAAACCCTGAAAGCTAACCTTCATATAGCTGCTACCGAAGGGTATATTGAACATGCCAAAATCCCTTATTCTACGCAGATTGGCGGGATGGCCGGAAAGTTCAAGGTGAAAAAGGAACAGGGCAGCATCGTGAACCTGGATTTCGAGGAAAGGGAGCGCATCGAGGGCTTGGAATACAAAGACAAACCACATCTTGACCGCTATCGGAAAATATTCCTGTTCATGTGCTATACGGGCTTGCGGATTTCTGACATGGAGAACCTCCGGCCTGAACACTTGCACCACACCCAAAAAGGCTACCAGATTGATTTAAAGAAGATGATAAAAACAAGGAAGCCTGTTTTCCTTGAACTTCATACCCTGTTTGAAGGCAAGCCGGAGATAATCCTAAAGGAGTTCCTGGAAGAAACTTTCGGTACCAGTGATTACAACGAAATAAGGGAAATGAAGGATGATAGCCCTGTTTTCAGCAACCTTACCGGGCAAGTCCTTAACCGTGAACTGAAAATCATTGCCGAGGATGCCAAGGTTTATAAGAATATTTCTGCCCATGTAGGCCGTCATACTTTCGGTACACAAATGGCTGTCCTTTCCAATGGAAACGTGTCCTTGATCCGTGACCTGCTGGGGCATGGAAAAACAGAAACGACGATGATATACATCCGGCTGGCAGAAAAAATGCGGGGACAGCAATTGAAAAAGGTGGATTGGAATGCCCATAAAGAGATCAATGATACAAAAGAACCGGTTCAACAAACTCCGGATACTGATAAGAAGAAATCAAAAAAGGATAAGGTAGCTAATGATTCAAAACCTGCCAGTCCTGATAGTAATGACCAGCAAGTACAGCAAATCAAAGATTATATAACCAATAGTGTTTTCCCGTCACTTGACCTAACCACAAAGGGTAAATTGGGTCTTTCTTTAAGCATGGATAGTATAAGAAACTATGTTTCCCTATTACCATTCCGTCCCGAGGATTATAACAACTATAAGGAGAACCCGATTGAGATTCAGGGATATATTCAGGATGCGGGCTTTCTGGGTGAAACGGAAACCATCCAGAATAAATTCAACAATCACGCTTGGGTAAAGGGGGCTTGCATTAAACTTAGTATTTTGTTCATGCCTGTTTTGGATCAAGATGGCATAATTCTGATATAAATCACAAGTTTACCTCACAAACACCTCGCATATACCTTGCGATAAGTATACTTAAAGTTCGTTAATACTAAAGGCTGGTCGAGGTATTTGTTTGCATTGGGCTTTATGCGTATTAGGTTATGCGTTAAACTAACCGAGTTAAAAACGGACTATTTCTTCCAGAAGCTTGATGAAAGCTATAATATTTGAACCTTTTTCACGTTAAAAATTGTAAAGATTTTTTAAAAAATCGTAAGCGTGGTTACCGGATGTTTTAATAACAGGCCGGTTTTTCTAGCTTTGAAAAAAATGGCATAAGTTTTGAGTTTTCTGAAGGGTAGATGCATATACTAAATGATTAGTTGCCAGAGTTAATATTATATGCCAGCGAGCTGATATTGATTGTTAATTATCTCACTATACCCAAGCTAAAAGGTTCATTAAGTTCCTGATTTGTGTTGAGATGCTCACCTTAACCCTGCATGAAGTATGAACTAGAAAAAATAGATTCGTTAATTGAAACGTATTTGTCGCCAAATCCCACCGAAACAGAAATGGAGGTTTTGGAAAATACTAATGCCCTTGTTGATGACATTAACAATGAAATTTCACGAATTAAAAAGTCCTTTGAAGAAAGGATGTTTAACCTAAAAAATGACAAACAGGTTGAACGCTACATTCAACGTCACCAATCCTGTTTGATACGTTTATGTGATAAAATCATCCAACAGCTTCCCCCGGAATCATTTCAGAAAAATACCGTATCCAATAATATCAACTCCCTGCTTGAAATACGGTATTATTTATATACCCAGCTTGAAGGCTTGCTTTCCCATATAGAAAAATATTTCGGGAAATATTTTAACCAGGACGAGAACATCCCTAGCAGTTACCGGATAATGGGGCAAATTGAATTAAGGGAAAAACTAAAAGAAGAAAAGTTCTGCAAAAAATGCGAACTGTTAGAAATCGCCCTATACCCTATTGAGGATTTTATTTCCTGTAACGAGAACATTTCTTTCAAAAAGCTTATTTACCTGAAAGAACTCTATAAGGAAATTAATACAACCTGCTCCGGTTGCAAGGAAACAAAACCCGATTGTAAATTGAGTTGCAGCCTGCTATACCTAAACTTTAACAGTTTTAGATTCTTCTCTTATCTGATTGGTATGGTTAAACAGGACATCGTGAACCATCAGGATGTTAAAGATAAAATCGAATGTTTATCTTTTCATCAGAAAAAATTAAACCAGGCCCACCTAAAACCGAATTTTGTCTACAAGCCGAAAGAAGAATCCATAAAGGAACAGGTTGGGGATTGGATTTATGAGGAATTAAGCCATTACGAAAAAGTACATCAAATGTCTCTAAATTTCTCGAATGATACGGTAATTGAATTGCAGGAGAACTTCAAGATTATGACCGATATGTCAGTCTCTCAGGTAGCTTATTTTATACGTTTGCTTGTCGATACCGGGATAATTCAGAACAAGAACCAAAGAGAGGTAATCTCATTTTTCGCCAGCCATATCAAAACCAAGAAAACGGATTCGATATCTCCTACCAGTTTTCATAACAAGTATTATAATATTGATTTCAGCACAAAAGAAGATTTAAAAGAAAGGGTAATAAAACTCCTTAATGAAACCCAAAAACAAGATTAATCTTCGTTAACAACACCCATCAATCCATTTTCCTTTAACAGCTCACCCAATTCTGCCAACATTCGGTAATTCATCCCTGGCTTTTGCTTAATCTCAGAAATAGGAAATGCAGTTATATCGCTTAAATTCCTAAATCCGTTCTTTTTAGCCATTATAAGAAACTCATCACTTGCTTTAAGTTCTGCCAAATCTTTAAATAATATTGGATTCTCGTTGGACATGATTTTACATAAAAAGCGTGAGCCAGATTTACCGACTCGGGGTACCGCCAAGCACCCACACACCCAATAAACTGAACTCACGCCATGCGTGAGCGACAGTCTATTTTCCAGGTGTGTACTAAAAATTGGCGGTTTTCGAGCCTGAAAATAGCTTTCGCTATAATGTTTTCTCCTATGTTTCTGGTTGCAAAGGTACAGCTTTAACGATTCAATTCAATTTTTACCCATAAAATTTCCTCTATCCAACTTTTTTAAAATTTCTTTACGCTGTATATCAATATGTTATCTGGGGTTGTACAACCCTTACAACCCTTTTTTCTCATGGCTATGTCCTTGCTTTGTATTGTCAAAATTCAATAAGCTATGGATAGTGAAATATTAGTACTTAAAAAAGACGACCTGGTTGAAATACTGGAACAGTTCAGCCAGAAGATAGCCTCCAAAATTCCAAACCGTAAACAAACAAAAAGTGAAGATGCGGAAAACCCACGGGTCAAAAGGTTGAATACCCGTCAGATTAAAGATATGTTAGGGATTGGCGATACTACTTTTGATAGTGTCCACAGCAAACTTCCTATGCACCGGACAAAAACAGGCAGAATGTTTGCCTATGAACATGATATAATCATATTCCTGTTCAGGGAACACCCGCCCTATTTTGACTACACCCGGTTTTATGAATATATCAGTGAAGAAAACCTGATTAAACATATCTGTAAGTAATATGAAAATGTGGGGTTGCATATTTGCCTTGCCGTTGTACTCCTTCGGTTTTCTATTACTGAACTGGCTGGTTCCCTTACCAACTTATCTGATAATCATACTTAGCCCGTTTATTACAGGCAATCTTCTACTACTAATAGGTGCTTTATGGCAACTACATAAGACTAATCGAAGTCTTCACGATTCTACCAATCATCAGAAATTTCAAATCTCAAAAAATTAAAGGTATGAGAGCTGCTTCATTTTTGGATATGGTGACACTGCTTACGGCTACAGCCAAAAGCGACAATGAGATTGACAGCAAACTATCGAAGCTTATTTTACTTTACAATAAACCACCCAAAAACCTATGCAGCATCTTTTCAAACCTTCACCAGTTGGCAATTTGTTCTGATGATTATTTTGATAAAGACGACAACACCCTGCACTTTGACGGGGAAATACTTACCCTGAACTGTAACGGGAAACAATATATCCATAAAGCTCCTAAAAATATCAATGAGCTGATAACTGCCATAAATAATACCAATAGCCCTTTCAGACTTGATTTCAAAGAAACCCTGGTCAAAGAGCTTGATTTTAACGAAACCTTCAAAGATTTAATGAGTGTTTATGGCATATAACAGGGAAAATAGAAGAAGGTATTATTTGCATAAGCGTATCCGTGAAAGATATACGGTAAACGTTTTGCAACGAACCATTTTTGTTCCGGGCAATGAATTAAGTGAGATACCTGAACCTTATAGCTCTTTCTGTTCAGAATTAGGTAAAAAGAAAGGTTATGTGGTGCAGGGAACAATCAATTGAGGCAAGGGGGTATCCGAAGTTTGGCGACACAAGGATACTCCCTTTTGTATTGAATTTATCACTGGGGAATAGCACAAACCGGTGAAGGAAAAACAAGACTTCACCGGGCTATTCTTTCAGTTTAATTATAAACTAAAAACAATCGTACTATGGCGATATTACAATTTCCGGTACTGGATTTTAAAAGTTCGCTTGATGCTTTTCATCAGTTTGCAGGAGAGTACAATAAGGACAAGCCTTTAAAGGAACAATTGCGACCACAGCACTCCAAATTGTTTGCAAGGATACTCACGCTGCTTTCAAGACAGCTTTATAAGCGGAACGAGTTATTTAAGGATACACCCGAATTCAGGCGGATTGAAGACACAGAAACCATGCAGATGTCAACCAACCGTAAAGCACTTTCCTGGGTAGAGAATACCATTCAAATCAATGGAAATACAGTTTACAGGCAAATCCTTCGGTTGATGGATGCCGATGTGATTTCGGAAAAGGTCAATCATGGCTCACAAATGAATTTCGACTTGTTCATAACCCCGGATTTCTTGTTGATTAAGGATTTAATAACCCCGGATTATGTTCCCACATCGAAATACCTGAAAGCCGGAAAAACGCAAAATAAAACTTCCTTAAATACAAGTTTCACACCAGAACCTCTTACTCCTGAAAAAGAACTTTCTAATAATTCAAATATAACTGTTGATAAGGTATC
>JBNLCS010000893.1:0-5827 GCA_050303935.1 Bacteroidales bacterium | reverse complement strand
GATACGTTCAATGGAATATCAGGAGAATCGATAACACCATGCAACAATGTCAGGAATTCAGGAACTATACCTTCAACTGAATCGGTAACAAATACCTGGTTACAATATAATTGGATTTTATTTTTCTGTATTTCAACATTGTTTTTGATTTTTGGGAAATACAAAATTCCCGTTAAATTGAAAGGATAATCAACATTGAGATGAATATTAAATAATGGATCTTCAGAAAACGGATACAATTCTTTGTAAAAGCTATTATAATCCTCATCCTTTAAATCAGCAGGTTTTTTAGTCCATGCTGGAGTAGTATTATTAATGATTTTAGGTTTTCCCGTATCAACTTCTTTACCTTCTTTGTATTCTTTTTCTGTTCCAAAAGCTATTTCTACAGGTAAAAATTTACAATATTTTTGTAACAGTTCATTGATTTTGCTTTCTTCCAAGAATTCTTTTGATTCACTATCAATATGTAAAACAACGTCTGTTCCCCTTTCGTCTTTATCGGTTTCATCAAGTGTGAATTCCGGGCTCCCATCGCAAGTCCATTTAACAGCTTTAGCACCATCCTGATACGATCTTGTTATCAGGTCAACTTTCTTGGCCACCATGAAAGAAGAGTAAAACCCTAATCCGAAATGACCAATAATTGCACTTTCGTTTTTATATTTTTCAAGAAATTCACCTGCACTTGAGAAGGCTACCTGGTTTATGTATTTTTCAACCTCTTCGGTAGTCATTCCTATACCTTTGTCACTAATAGTTATCGTTTTCTTTTTTGCATCAACGCTTACCTGTATGGTAGTGTCTCCCAATTCACCTTTAAACTCCCCTTTTGATGCCAGGGTTTTTAATTTTTGAGTTGCATCAACAGCATTGGAAATAAGTTCTCTCAGGAAAATTTCGTGATCAGAGTAGAGAAATTTTTTAATTATAGGAAAAATATTCTCCGTTGAAACACCAATTGTACCTTTTTGCATAGCCAAATTTATTTAATTAAACATTTTTTTGGCTCGCTTACCTCAAATGATATGCCATACCTGTTTTTCTGACATAAAGTCATAACCAACACAGAAAACAGGAAATTTTAGCAGGATTTGGGTCAATAATCATTCCTTACATCCACTTTTTCTATCAGGTTCCATGTATCATCTTTAAATTCCAAACCATCAAAAGTAAAATCAGGGCCATAAAACATGGGATTATCTTTGTACTTAGAATCGATAGGCACCAGATGATGAAAGATTATTTGTTTTAGCTTTTTATTATAATGAAGGGTAATAGATGCTTTTTCATTATATGTTAAAATAAGCCGGTTTTGCAATTTGTTATTGATGTTAAAAACAGGTAACCCAAAAAAAGGATATCCATATTCATCAAAGTAAAAAACATCCAGTACTTTTTTATTAGAAAAAAGGTTTCCAGGGTTATATCCCATCAAAAAATAGAATTTTTGTTTGTTGATCTTCTTGGTTAACACTTCATAATATAAAGCCCCATACCATTTATTTGGACCTAACTTCAACATCTCAGCATTCTCCAGTTCGTCAGAAGAATCGTGTAAAATAAGGAAGGAAACACTATCCTTATTAACTTTATATTGAATAATCCCCTGTATCATATGAGAACCATCTTCAAAAGGAATATTCCAGGTATAAAAATTTATTTCATTATCATCATCACTTATCTTACCCATTGTTTTCAAGCTGTCAAAAGGATAATGAAAAGATATTTTATCATACAATATCAAGGTAAAATATTGTAATATGCTATCATTTATTCTGTTTTGCTCGTTATCATGCTTTATTACCGAAAGTGAATTAAAATATTTCATTAATTGTAGTTCCGTATCCTTAATAAAAGAGGAGTCAATCTGGGCATTTATTAAGACAGGGAAAAAAACAAGAAACACGAGTGCTTTTCGCATATTATTAATTATTAACAGTTTATATTTTATTAAGCGCCTTTTTCAAAATTTCAGAGGATCGTATTATTTCGTCCTCCGAAATTAATAAGGGTGGTGCGATCCTTATTGCATTTCTACAAAAAAGAAACCAATCTGCAATCACTCCTTGTTCCAGCGATGATAATATTACTTTTCTTACCTCATCAAACGATTCTAACTGCATGGCCAAAAACAAGCCCCGGCCCCTTAATTCTTTTATTCTAGGATGTACTAAAATATTCCTGAAGATTTCTTCGCATTTTTTAGCATGCCCTGATAAATCGTCCTCTGTAATAATTTTTAACGATTCAAATGCGGCAGCGCAGGATACCGGATGTCCACCAAAAGTAGTTATATGCCCTAACACAGGTTGATGGGTCAAACTATGCATAATTTCTTTAGATGAAACAAAAGCCCCAAGAGGCATACCTCCGCCAAATGCTTTGGCAAATGTTACGATATCAGGTACTACATTAAAATGTTCAAATCCAAATAGTTTGCCAGTACGTCCAAAACCGGTTTGTATCTCGTCAAATATTAGCAAACTTCCGGTTTGGTTACATTTGTCACGCAGTTTGGTGAGAAAATTGCCCGTTGGTACTATGATGCCAGCTTCAGCTTGGATAGGTTCAACAATTACTGCAGCAGTATTTCCATCAATTATCCCAAGAGATGATTCATCATTAAAGTTACAAAACTGAACACCCGGCAAAAGCGGCCTGAATGAATTTTTAAATGTTTCATCTCCCATTAAGCTAAGTGAACCATGTGTACTCCCATGGTAAGCATTTTTAAAACTTACAACATGAGGTCTTGAAGTATATCTTTTAGCCAGCTTTACGGCCCCTTCATTCGCTTCTGTCCCTGAGTTTACTAGGTAAACGGAATTTAACTTGGTTGGTAATAATTCACAAAGAGCCGTGGCAAGCTGCACCTGAATAGATTGAATAAATTCACCATACACCATGGTATGCATGTGTTTATCCAATTGTAGCTTAATAGACTCAATTATTCGTTTGTTATTATGGCCTAAACTTGAAACAGCAATACCCGAAATAAGGTCAATATATTTTTTCCCTGATTTATCATAAATAAAAATCCCGTTAGCGCTGTCAATTTCTAGCATTAACGGAATTTCCGACGTTTGGGCAAGGTGTTTTAAAAAAAGTTGTCTTTCTGAGATCATAAAAACCACATGGATTTTTACTTGATCATTAAATTTATGTCACCCATTAGCTTATCTTTATAAGACTTTCCAATAGGTATAGTTTTGTTACCTTCTTTTGTCTTAATAACAATTGCGTTATCTTCAATAACTTTAATACTGCTCGTATTAACAATAAATGAACGATGGACCCGGGTAAATTTATTCGAAGGCATTTTTTGCTCAATAGCTTTCATGGTAAAATGAATGGTGTATTTATCGGAAAATGTATTGAAAATAACATAATTTTCCAATGCCTCAACCCAAAGTATATCTTCGTAACGCAATCTAACCAGTGCTGAATTTTTCTTAATAAAAATTTCTTCACCCTTAGAATCAATTTTACTTTGCTTATAACGTTCGTTGGCCTTATCAACAGCTTTGAAGAACCTGCCATACGTAATTGGCTTTAACAGATAATCAGTAACATCATATTCAAAAGCACTCAACGCATATTTGTCTTTTGAAGAAATAATAATGATTTGTGGTGGGTTTTTTAATGTTTCCAGGAAATCAATGCCACTCATTTCAGGCATTTCAATATCCAAAAAAATCAAATCAATATCAGCATCTTCATTGAAAACATTAATTGCCGAAACGGCATTCTCAAAAGAATTAATGAGATTGAGCCCATCTGTTCTGTTAACAAATTCTTCAACTACCTTCCGGGACAACTTATCATCATCTATTATTATACAATTCATAATCAGGTATTTTTCGTCAAAAATATAAAAAGTTTTATCAATAAAACATCTCCCTTAACCAAAAATACAAAATTTTGGCATTATTATGGTAAACAAATTTAAAATAAGTTTGATTAAAAATAGCTAAAATTAATTTGATTCACGAAATTTCTTAATTAATAAATCTGATCCTTTAATAGAATTTTTCAACCAGTTGAATTTTATTTCTGATTTTTCACCTTCCGGGATTTTCCAGTTTAATTCTGACTTTGTTAATCTACTATACAAAGTATGCATAATTATTGCTGCTGAAACTGAAATATTCAAGCTTTCAGTAAAACCAAAAAGGGGGATTTTCAAAAATTCATCGGAATTATTTAATGCAAGGTCTGATAAACCGGTTAATTCGGTTCCAAATAGTAAAGCAAAAGGCCCGGCACTAATATCAAAGGATTCCAGGGTATAATCAGTTTTATGAGGGGAAGTTGCTACTATTCTGTATCCGTTTTTTTTTAAAGTGTTGATTGTTTCTATTGTATTATTTTGCTTTTTGTTATACCTATATATGTCTAGCCAATTTGACGATCCCATTTCAATATCTTTATGATATACATATTCGTTTCTATTTTCAATTAAATGAATATCATTTATTCCAAAACAATCACAACTTCTCAATACAGCGCTTATATTATGCGATTGATACAAATCTTCAAGAACAATGGTAATATAGCGTGTACGATTATTTAATACCTGGTTGATCCTGGTATCCCGCTCAGGGGTAATAAATTGAGCCAGAAATTTATTTATCGAATCTATTGAACACATAACAAGAATTAAATGCAAAAAAAAAAGGGAGCATAAAGCTCCCTTTTTAAAGTCTTCGAATATTATTTTACTGCATCTGCCAGCTCGCTACCTGCTTTAAATTTAACAACATTTTTAGCAGGTATTTTTATTTCTTTTCCTGATTGAGGGTTACGGCCAGTCCTAGCACTTCTTTTGGAAACTGAAAAAGAGCCAAATCCTACTAATGCAACACGATCACCTTTTTTCAAAGAAGCAGTAGTAGCTGAGATAAATGCATCAAGAGCTTTTTTAGCATCGGCTTTGGTCAAACCCGAACCGCTTGCTATAGCATCAATTAATTGTGCTTTGTTCATAATTCTGTTTTTTTGGGTTAGTAAACGTTTTTAATACAAATTGTATACAAATATAGGCTATTTAGCTTGCGAACCAAATAAACTGACAAAAAAATTCCCCCGAAACCCTTTATAATTGTAACATACATGTTAGTAACTTTAAATGTTAAAATCGGCAATAATTCACCAAAAAACATATAATAAATTAATTATCAGTACATTATAAAACACCCTTTGTCAATACCATATGTTGTCTGCCATGATTTTAAACGCATACGCTTGTTAATAATTTCTTTAAACCTATAAAAGAGCTGCTTATAAATTAGATAAATTCATGATATCATTTCTTTAAAAGGAACAGTTTTAGTCCGCATCGGCATAAATTTGCCAGGTTTAGTTTATTTAACATACAAATCCCATTGCACCCGGTTTTGGAAACCTCTGTTTCTTGAATAAATATTGCTTACAGATATCCCGAAACATTATTACAATTTTTAGCCATTGAAAAAAGCATATTTTTTTTTCAGAATCAAAAAATAATTTTACTTTTGTGCGCCCGTGTTAATGTGCAATTACAAATTAACACCGCTCCTATTAAGCTTTTTAGAGTGTATGTAGGAAATATTGAAAGTTTGGAGAGATGGCAGAGTGGTCGAATGCGGCGGTCTTGAAAACCGTTGTACCGCGAGGTACCGGGGGTTCGAATCCCTCTCTCTCCGCACCAACAGATGAAGTTAATAACCCGGTTTACAGCCGGGTTTTTTTATTGGAGAAAGTCAAAAGGGATGAGAACAGAAGGGGCGGGGTTCGAACCGAGGAGGCTTTCGCCGACGAGCTCATGAGCGGCCTGTTTTGCATA
>JBNLCS010000892.1:0-3259 GCA_050303935.1 Bacteroidales bacterium | reverse complement strand
TTTCACCTGTATTTCAATCATTTGAGATTTTGAAGCCCCTAGCTCAATACTTCTTTCAATTGGAAGTGACCCGCCAACAAATATTTTAAATTTTCCGGGCTGCAAAACACTTTTCCCTTCATCATTTATTAACTCCATCATCTCACTACTAATTATAAAATTCAATTGTTCTGCCCCTCCTTTTTTCAATGTTACCCTTTTCACAGCTTTTAAAGAAAACAACGGGGTGGTTACATTGCTTTCAACGGCAGATATATAAAGTTGGACCACTTCATCTGCATCAATTTCCCCAATGTTTGAAACACGAACAGTTAACTCAACATCATCCCCTTTTTTAATTTTTGATTTAGAAAGCTGAATATCGCTATATTCAAAAGCTGAATACGACAATCCAAATCCAAACGGATACATAGGAACTTCAGTCATATATTTATAAGTACGGCCTTGCATTGAGTAATCCTCATAAGCCGGTAGCTGGTCTAAAGATTTCGGAAAAGTTACAGGTAACCTGCCCGAAGGTGATACATTACCAAAAACAATATCTGCAAGAGCATTCCCCCCTTCCTGGCCTGGGTACCAAGTCAATATTACTGCATCGCAAAGTTCATGTACTTCTGATAGGTTCATGGGGCTTCCCCCGGTTATTATGGCAATAATAGGTTTAGAGTTGTCATCCCGCAAGTTTTTTAGGAATTTTATCTGGTTCTGTGGAATGTTGTAATCAAGACGATCACCAAAATGTTCAGAGGCTAGAGACTCTCCTTCTTCACCTTCCAGTAAACCAGACAAGCCCATAACCATGAAAACAACATCTGCTCTTTTTGCCCCACCGGTAGTATAATCCATAGGATTTATATTGTCCCTATCGAGCAATACACCTGGCCGGTATTGCAATTGACTCCCGGTTTCAATTTTAGAAGCCAACCCTTCCAAAATGGTGACCATATTATCATTTACACCATAATAATTACCCAGAAGTATATCAACACTTGAAGCCAGAGGACCTGTAACGTAGTATCCCGAAAGATTATTTCTTAAAGGTAAAACCCCATTATTTTTAAGTAATACTATTGATTTTGAAGCAGCCTCATATGCCAGTTTTCTGTGTTTTTCACAGTTAATTACTTCTGTTGAAATTTTGTTATAAGGTACTTCTTCTTCAGGATCAAATAATCCCAGCTTAAATCGAGTAGTCCACAATACACGTAAGGCCTGATCTATTTCTTTTTCTTTAACCAATCCCTGTTTTAAGGCTTCCGTAAGTGCAGGGTAAGTTTTACCGCAATTCAGGTTTACACCATTTTTTAATGCTAAGGCGGCTGCTTCCACTTCATTTGCCGACACATTATGTCCTTCATAAAAATCTACAAGGGCCCAACAATCTGAAACCACATGACCTTCAAACCCCCATTCTTCCCTTAACACTTCATTTAATAAATAATTGTGGCCACAGCATGGATCGTCATTGGTCCGGTTATAGGCACACATAACCGATTCAACACCTGCATCAACAAGTGTTTTAAAAGCGGGTAAATATGTTTCATACAAATCTTTTGGTGAAGCAAGGGCATTAAACTCATGGCGTAATTTTTCAGGGCCACTGTGTACAGCAAAATGTTTGGCACAGGCGGCAGTTTTTAAATATTTTGGATTATTTCCCTGAAGGCCCTTTACCAGGTTTGATGCCAGTAATCCCGTTAAAAAAGGATCCTCGCCATATGTCTCCTGTCCCCGGCCCCATCTCGGATCACGAAAAATATTGATGTTTGGAGTCCAAAATGTTAATCCGCCATACTGCAAACGATAACCTTTTTCAACAGCAGCATTATACATGGCCCTGGCTTCATCTGATATTGCATTACCTATTCGAAACAACAAATCTTCATCAAAGGTAGCTCCTAAACCAATAGCTTGAGGAAAAACAGTTGCTACCCCTGAACGTGCCACACCATGTAAACACTCATTCCACCAGTTGTATTCAGGAATGCTTAACCTTGGAATAGCAGGGGCATTATACATTAGCTGTGGCACTTTTTCTTCTAGGGTTAATCTGGATATTAAATCTGTGACACGATTTTCTATAGATTGGCCAGTATCCAAGTATAATGGCTTGTCTTGGGCTATTAATGTAATGGATAACATTAGCAAAATCCCTGATAACAATTTTTTAATTTTCATTTGATTCGTGTTTGTTTCGATTGAATAAAATAAACTACTCAGTGGCATTACCCCGAAGTATCAGCAGTCAAAAGTAAGTTAACTGCTAATACCTTTTATATTCTTATGGTTTTTCAAAGCACAATGTCCCCTTAGGTTCTCAAACTTTCTTCTATATCCTAAGGCTTAGCCTTGAAGAATTCTTTTGATAAGCTATTTTCAACTTGAAAATGGCAATTTTATTACTTCTTTTCCTTACCACTTTCAGTTCTTCTCATGCTTAAATCTTTCTCCAATTGCATCTCCATTTTTTTATCAATGGAATAAAAGAACAACAATAAACAAGGAATGAAAAAAGCAATAAATGAGAACACACTGACCATAAGTTTTATTCCCAAAACTGCGCTATCTGGTTGAACTGTCAAGTCATGATCATAACCAAAAGACGACAAAAAAGATACCACCAAAGTGCTTCCAATTGTTAGCCCCGCTTTGAGCCCTACAATCATTGCAGAAAATACTATTGCCGTTGCACGTCTGTGGTTTTTCCATTCAGAATAATCAGCTACATCAGCAATCATGGCCCATAGAACAGGTATTGTAACACCATAGGTTAAACCATGTAATATTTGAGAGATAAACATCATGGAAATACTGGTTGGTGGAATAGCAACAAATACCAAAAGAAACAATGCTGAAATAAACAGAAATATTCCAAAAATATTACGCTTACCAAATCTGTCGGCCAATGGTTTTGAAAACTGTATACCCACAATCATCATTATAATTCCAGAACCGTTGAATAATCCGAATGCAGAAGCATCAATATCTTCAGGCCACCTAAAATTAGGCCATATATTTTGTATGGATGAAATTAGTCCATTAAATCCAATGTTATCCAAAAAAATGGCCATTTGTCCATTATCAACATAATATTTGAAGTAATAAACATATGTACCTCCTTTTAATGCAAGTGTAACAAATATTAAAATAGTGACAAAAAGCATTACAATCCATGGCCTGTTTTTAATTAAATCAGTCAAATCCTGACCCACACTGGAATTTGATTCTGATACTTCAACAACACGTTCTTTGGTAGTCA
>JBNLCS010000891.1:0-9123 GCA_050303935.1 Bacteroidales bacterium | reverse complement strand
GTTTAAAATATAGTGGATTGCCAAGGCGGAGTGAAAAAAGTAAAAAGAATGACTATACGTATCCTTTTTTAATTTTATCCATAATAGTAAAGAGGTGACTTGGGGTATCATCTGGTATCTCAAATATTTTCAATTATAATTCTATCAATTACTCTACCTCAACAGCAATAATATTATTGCTTATCAACTCTTTTTGAACTTCAGAGCTAACCAACACTGATTTACCAATAGCAACCGAAACATCTTCAATATCAAGGGCCACCTCATATTCCGGTTGGGGCAGCATAATTACAAAAGTTCCTTTTCCCCCTGAAGGATACATAAATTCCATACCTTTTGAAGATGAAGTGTTTATTATTTCAACTATTACCTTGGTAGGATTTTTTTTGATTACCTCTATATCAATTGTATTCTTTTTTAGTAATTCGTTTGTAACTATTTTTGCTTTGTCAAGCACCAGTTTTTGAGTTTCAAAATCCTGATCAAGTACTTCTGTTTCAAATACCATGTCCACTATTTCTTCATCCTGTAAACCTGTATAAATTTCTTCCAATGATTTTTCTCTTAAAACGCTGTCAAGTCCTGCTGGTATGACTGCAACAATTTCTTTAGGTCCGTCAATCGTTTCAGTACTGTCTAACGTATCAATAAGTACATTGACATGCTCTTCAAATACCCCCACGCTATCAATATCCTTGGTTATCAATGGTTCTTCAATGGTTTCTGATGTAGCAGGTTTCTCAGCAAAAAGTTCATTCGGATTGAAAACTACCTTATATATATCTTCATTTCCCAACCCTCCCTCTCTTACAGTTGAATAGTATGCTATATTGTTATTACCAGACATCGTAAAAAATAAATCATCATCTGGTGTGTTTATAGGTATCCCTAAATTTATAGCCTTTCCCCAACTACCATCATCCTGTAATTTACTTACAAAAATATCATACCCTCCCATAGATGAATGCCCTTCTGAACTAAAAAAAAGCATTTTGCCATTGGGATGCATACTAATAGCTTCCTCATTCAGGTTGGTATTAATAGTTGGCCCAAGGTTTTTTGGTTCAGACCATCCCCCGTTTTCAGTTTTATAACTTACATAAATATCTTTTAACCCAAGGCTCAAATCGGTTCTTTCACTCACAAAATACAAAGCTTTTTTATCAGGTGAAAATGCTGAAGTAGACTCAATATACCGTGAATTAATTGAAGATGGTAAACGTTCCGGCACAGACCATACACCTTCCTTATATTCAGATATATACAAGTCCCCCTGGGTTTGATGGTCATTGTAGAGCACTAATGTTTTACCATCATAAGACATGCCTGAAATTGCATCGTTCATCATTGTGTTAATAGGGTCATCCATCACTTCGGACCGCTGCCAGTTATTATTCTCATACCTGGATATATAAATATCTTCGTAATACTGATTGTTGAACGGGTCAAGCATAGATCCGGCAGACTTTGCACGCATAGCTGTAAACAATATAAAAGAACCGTCACTGGTAATTAAAGGCCTGTATTCAGGATATTCCGAATTTACATTCCCCCCCAGGTTTTCAACGCTAATGTTTGATTCCAAGTTCATAAACCGTATACCATTTTTACATTCCACGATCCTTTTATCAAGACTTATAAATTCTTTTTTAGGGATTTTATTTTCCCGTTGTTTGTGAATAGTGTATTCGGAAACCGCTTTTTCAAATTTGTAATTTAACTGGTAAGCCCTGCCAAGATAAAAATGGATCATTGGTTCGTACGTAGAATCATTTTTATACACTTTTTGAAAATAAGAAAGGCACTTATATTTTGAGTCGGAATATAAATAGCATTGTGCTATTTTAAAATTAAGCTCCAGGTTATTGGTATCCAGCTTATAAACTTTTTGATATTCTTCAAGGGCATTTGAAAACTGTAATTCGGTAAAAAAGTAATCCCCTTCCTTAATGCCACGTGAAATTTTTCTTTTAGCATCTTTTGACAACCCTTCATCGTCCTGTAGCATACTTAAACACAACAAAGCGCCAAAGCCAAAAGAAAACAATATGAAAATTCTTTTAAATATCACAGTTATTTTAACTTTAACAACATTTAAATATACAAATAAGAAAAAGCATAAACCATTAATTTATAAACAAATGAATTGTGACTGGAACCCTGATAAATACTTGCTTTTTGCGAAAGAACGAAACCAACCCCCAATAGACCTGGCAAACAAGATAGAAATAATTTCTCCTAAAACCATTGCCGATTTGGGTTGCGGACCAGGAAACAGCACCAGAATTTTACATCAAAAGTGGCCAAGTTCTAAAATTACTGGTTTAGACAAATCACCGGCGATGATTGACAAGGCCAGCCAGGAAATACCTCAAATAGAATGGAAAATATTTGATGCAGAAAAAGACCTGTTTTTAAAAAAATACGATCTCATTTTTTCAAATGCCACTTTCCAATGGATTGTAGATCAAAAAGCATTGTTAATTAACATAAAAAATTCTTTAAATGCGGGTGGATGGATGGCTGTTCAACTTCCACTATTTTGGGATATGCCACTGGGAAAAGCTATTGATGAAATTTCGCATGATGAAATATGGAAATCGAAAACAAATGGATTAAAAAATTTACATGTAACCCATAGTGCTGAATTTTATTACGACATTCTATGTGATTTATTTCATGAGGTTCAAATCTGGCAAAGCGATTACTATCATGTGATGGGTTCTCATTATTCTATTCTTGAAATGATCAGAAGTACAGGTTTACGTCCTTTTCTGGATGCACTCGACAATAATGAAGAAAGAAACTTATTTGAAGGAATGGTCCTTAAAAGAATTGAAGACGATTACCCCAAACAAAAAAATGGAACGGTACTTTTCCCCTTTAAACGATTATTTTTTACGGCACATTAAATAGGGGCTGCTGAAAAAGTCAAAAGCGTGCAAGATGCGAGCCGGCAAAATGAAGGCGTACTGTAGTACGTCGAATTGCAGCCGGTAAAACAGATTGTGTGTTTTTGGCTAACGAAATGTTTTAATATAAGTGGATTGTTTTCCAGATATTCTATTCAATATGCTTGCAGCACCTTAAAAAAATACAATGTAATTAACACATTACCAATACATTGAATGTTTTTCAGTAGCACCTAAATATTTATTCCAATATTACTGGAATGCGATTGAACCTTTTATCCCATTTAAATCATTCATTCTACTTGCTGAGACCGTGTTTAACAATCCCAATATTTCATTTTTACTTAAGCTTCTTTTTAAGTTAGATGAATGTTCTTTTATGAGGCCAAGTAAGTATTGAATATTTACCATTCCCGAATTAATACCGGTCTCATTTAATAAATAGTTTATTGCACTTGAACCACTGTGTTTGCCAAAAATAAAATCATTTTCATTCTTTCCTATTTCTTTTGCCAGAAAAGGTTGGTACGTATTTCTGTTGTTGATAATGCTTTTTACATGTATTCCTGTTTCATGGCTTAAGGCCATATCACCCACGATTGGCTTTGAGCGTGAAAGATACCTGCCCGAGGCATTTGCTACATCAGAACACAATGTGTTAATCACTGTAGTATCGTAATCAACTTGAATGTTACAGGTATGTTTCAAGGCCATAATTATTTCTTCAAGCGCAGCATTCCCCGCCCTCTCCCCTATTCCATTTACAGTTGCACTAATTGCATGTGCCCCACTTTGAAATGCAACCAATGAGTTAGCAGTTGCCATTCCAAAGTCATTATGGGCATGAAACTCCAGGTTTATATCACGGTATATTTTATGAATTGATTCAATAAGTTCTTTAACGTTTATCGGATTCATTATACCTACGGTATCAGCAATACGAACACGATAAACACTGTAATGTACACAACGGTCAATAAATTCAAACAATTTTTTTCTATCTGCCCTGCTGGCATCCTGTGCACCCACTGATACATACTTGAAATATTGTTTGGCATATAAAATGAGTTCTGTCATACTTTTAAAAACCCAGTTCCAGTCTTTATCCATAGTTTTCAAATGAATTTCAGAAACAGGAAATGAGATATTAACCCCATCAACACCTGATTTTCGAGAAAGGTCAATATCATTTTTTAATGCCCTGCACCATGCTGAAGTCCTGAAACTAAATTTTTTCCCTGTTAATTCCTTGATATTTTGAACTTCATCTTCACCCATAGCCGGACTACCAATTTCGAGTTCTTGAATTCCCAATTTGTCAAGTTGTTTGGCAATTTTTATTTTCTCTTTCAGGTTAAAAACCACTCCGGGTGCCTGTTCTCCGTCCCTCAACGTTGTATCTATTAAATATGGTTTCATTTCAGACAATATTAAATATTAAACACGTAACCTTTAACTAAGCAAAGATGGAGGCTGTCTGAAAAACGTGATATATGTATGATTTTGGGGAATTGGGGTACAAACGGACCACTACAGACAATCACATTACTTTGATTATATTTCAAACAGCCTCGAGAAGAAAAGATGCGAAAAGGAAATTGAGATTCTTCTAATCAGAAATTAAATATTTTTCAACGGCCTCCCCTTCTTCAAGTGAATCGAGTATTTCATCAATGGCTTCTTCTGTTTCAACACCGCCGTACCAATAATTGCTGGGTTGTATTACCATTACCGGCCCCTGTGAACAAACGTTCATGCATGCCGTTGTGGTAACAGCTACATCCAGCCCCCTGTCGGCAGCTTCTTCGGCTACATACTGCAATAAATCAGTAGCACCTTTTTTGTTACATGCACCTTGTGCATCGCCTGCAACCCGGTATGAATTGCACAACAATATTAAATGATCTGGCTTTTTCATATTTATATATTTTAAAATGTTTGTAAATTGTCTTTTTGTGTTCTTCTATATTATTTTGAAACATTAGCATTTTTAGCACACAATCTGCTTAGATCCAAAAGCTTTTTCAATGCACCTTTCTGCTTAATTCTAATTCATTTCTTAAAAAATAATTTTAATGTTTACATTTTCCGCTACAGACCGGAATTTCACTAATTTCACATTGACATTTTTTAACCAGCATACCACAGTTTTTAAATTTGTCAAGTGGTGTATCTCCTATTTGTTTCGTATACAATACTTTGCAATCCTTAATTTCCTCATACACAGCCATAAACCTGTCCCAATTAAAGTCATGGTCTGTATTCCCCGGAGTACAATAGGCCTGAACAATCCTTTTTTCAACAAAATTTACCTTATTGTTTTCAATACTATAGATGTAAAACTGGTTAGCTTTGCCAAAATGCTCGTTAACCGAGACACCGTCTGTTGTTGTAATTGCTACTTTCATTCGTATAAAATTGATTTAAAGTATTGTATTTCAATTAAATAATTTCTAATATTATCGTTTTTTAATTCTATTTCCATGGAACCCTCATGTTTAATCATGCCTTTGTTGTGTAAGTCAGTGCATGGATGTTTCATTTTTATTTTATTTTAAATCTTTATAAATACATAGTCTCTATAAGAAAACGTTAATTATCCACACCCCATGCCATTGCCATTGCAGGAATCCCCGCATTTGCCCAACGATGTTTTAAGTACCGATTTTAACTTTGTACCCTTATAAACAGCATCTAGTCCATTATCGATAAGGCCTGACATTTCAACAACTGCTATTCCTAACCGTTGAAGGACTTCTACCGGTTTTGCCCCTACCCCATTCACCAGGACATAAGAACAATCCTTTACTATTTTGCCCAGCTCTATCCACCTTAAGTCCCCCGACCCTTTTGCTGGTGCCTCACGTTTCTCAACCAATTCATAGCCATTTTCCACTTCCTTGAAAATTAAGAAGTCCGTTGCCTCACCCAGATGCTTATTAATCATTAAACCTTCATAGCTTGCAACTGCCACGTAAGGTTTCTTTTCTTCCATTGGTACAGGCAATGCAGAGCACTGATGTATCATTTTATAGGCATCTTTGTCGTCTTTACCCAGCATGCCTGCTGCATCTGCCCTGCATCGTGCACAATGGGTCATTGGGGTGATATATTCCGATACTGTTTTCGTAATATCTTTGACCAACTCCCGGGTTGGTTTTGGATAGTCTTCCATGTCACTGCCCTCTGCAGGAATTAAAGGGATACAATTGATTGTTGAAGCACCTAATTCAGCCACCCTTTTTGCAACCTCTTCCATTTCCGTATCATTAACCCCTGGAATTATGATGGTATTTATTTTAACAGTAACACCTTTTTCAACAAGGGCTACCAGTGATTTAGTTTGTTGTTCCAACATTACCTTTGCTGCTACCTCACCCCTGTAAACTTTTTTATTGAACCGTACCCATTTATATATTTTCATAAGGGTTTCTACCCTGAAGCTATTGATGGTAATGGTAACATGAGTAACGTCCATTTCCACTATTTCGTCAACATATGGCAACAGGTCAAGACCATTGGTTGATAAGCAGAAAATTTTATCTGGAAATTCACTTTTTACCATTCTAATAGTATCCAACGTCTTTTCAGGTTCGGCAAATGCATCCCCCGGACCGGCTATTCCTATTGTAGATATATTTTTAATTTTGGCAGAAATAGTGCGCAGATAGTTAACCGCCTGGTATGGTGTTAATACCGAACTTGTAATTCCGGGACGGCTTTCGTTTATACAATCATATTTACGGTTGCAATAATTGCATTGTACATTACACTTTGGGGCCACCGGTAAATGTACCCTTGCGTATTTTAGTTTTGCACCCTTATCAAAACATGGGTGGACGTTTGTTTTTACTGCTGTTTTTTCCATCTTTTCCGTTTTTTTTCGTTTCCCTTTTTATTCTATATTATTCTCAGGCTTCTTCTTGCCTGGATCAAATTAGATGGTTAGATATAAATTCCGGGATCAAGGCTTGCATGCACATATCCGAATTTATATACTGTCATCACATATATTTATAACCTACCGGTGAATGGTCCTGCTTATATTCAATAAGCGTGTTTACTATTTTATCGAAAAGTTCCTGACATCCCTCATACCCGAGATGCTTTATACGCTGCCCCCCCATTCTGTCATGTATTGGAAACCCTACACGAACTAACGGAATTCCGAGTTTCCTGGAGATATAATATCCTTTGCTGTTTCCTATTAATAAATCAAGTTTCAGGTTAAAACAGACATCGGCAATTTCCTCAAAATCATAATTATTGTGTACCCGTATTTCATTTCGTGGCTTTACCTTTTCATCTATCACCTTTTTCAGTATTCCACTGTTTCCTCCTGAAGCACACAGGATTGTATCAACACCTATCTCTTCAAGCAAACCAACCATTCCAACTACAAAATCTTCTTCACCATATACCACTGCCTTTTTGCCAAATACATATTTGTGACCATCGATGTAGGAGTCAACTAAACGTCCTCTTTGTTTTTTGTATTTCCCGGGAGTTTTAGTACCTGTGAACTCTTCCAGTTTCTTAAAGAAAGAATCTGTTTCCCGGATACCAATAGGCAATCCCAGGTTCACCCTGGGTATAGCATAGGTTTTTTCTAAAAATTCGGCGGCAGTCTCATTTTGTTTTGTCGATTTATTCAGAATGTACCCAAACTCAATAGAAGCTTTAGAGTTGGCCGTATTATTTAATTCTTCCAACGTGGTACCCCCGTCAGGCACTTTTTCATATTCCCCATTATGAACATTGTCCAGTACTTCACTGTAGTCTGGTGCTACAATAAAATCTGTTTTAAAATCGTTCAGTATCTCTTTTAAAATCCGTATATCTTCGGTTGACACAAAACCGGGAAAAATATTTAACGTATCCTTAGACCCGGTGAAGTTTGCATGGCTTTTTACCAATGCATGAATGGCATTATGAAAGCCATCAATATGGGAGCCACTGTAACTTGGCGTGTTTACAAAGATCAGCCTGGGCATATCGGCATCGTTGGCAAACGTTTCTTTGTACTTTGTAATGATTTTTTTCATGTCGTCCCCAATTGTTTCGCTGAGGCAAGTTGTTGCAATACATATTATTTTTGGTTTATAAGATTTTGTAACATTTTGTATGGCCTGGAAAAGGTTTCGTTCACCACCGAAAATGGCCGACTCTTCGGTAAAGTTTGTTGAGGCTATATCAACAGGTTCTTTGTAATGGCTGATCAGGTACCGGCGAATATACGTAGCGCAACCTTGTGATCCGTGAATCAGCGGCACACAGCCTTCAACACCCTTAAATGCAATGCTGGCACCCAAAGGAGTACACACCCTGCAAGCGTTACGGGTTGATACATAGTTTTTTTCTGCTATTTCTTTCATTTCCATCATGATCTTTTCAATTCAACGTTACTCAGCAAACTTGAAAACCGGGCTCATTGCTGTTGCATAAATTTCTTTCGCAAAATTCAGCATACCTTCGTATCCGGCAAGTGCCAGTTTACGCTCGTGGTTATGATCACAAAAACCTATTCCAAGTTTATAGGCTATGGGCCGTTCCTTAACGCCGCCAATCAAGATGTCGGCTTTGGTTTGTTTAACAAATTTCACCAATTCCAATGGGTTCGTATCGTCAACCAGGATTGTGCCCTCGTCACTTATTTCTTTCATTGTTTTGTAATCATCTTTGTTACCTGTTTGTGAACCTACCACAACCGTTTGAACACCAATCATTCTCAACGCCTTAATCAATGAAATTGCTTTAAAGGCCCCTCCCACGTACACTGCCGCCTTTTTTCCTTTTAATGATTTTTTATATTCTTCTAATTTTGGCAACAGGTTTCCCACCTCATTTCTTACCAACTCAATTGCTTTTTCCATCATCGGTTTACTGTTGAAAAACCTGGCCACCTCGTATAAAGCATCGGACATGTCTTCAATACCAAAATAGGAAACCCTTTTGTATGGAATCCCGTATTTATCTTTCATTTGTTTGGCCAGGTTACTCATTGAACCCGAACATTGCACAATGTTCAGTGCTGCTTTGTGCGAACGGCGAATATCATCAACCCTGCCATCACCTGTTATGGTAGCAATAATATTAACACCCATGCCTTCATAATAATCGCGTAACAGGTATAACTCACCAGCCAGGTTAAAATCACCAATAATGTTGATGCTTTCAGGTATTGTTTTGTTATCTCCTTTTGTTCCTACTA
>JBNLCS010000890.1:0-5572 GCA_050303935.1 Bacteroidales bacterium | reverse complement strand
ATACATACCGTTTAAATCTATTTCAGGAACAAAAGAAAGAAAATTTGTAATTATTCTTTCTGTTGACATCAAAATAAATAAAAAAGTTAAAATATACCCTGTTTTAAATAAAATAACAGAATTGCTTTTGCCTTTCGGTTTTTAAAATAAAGCCGGGTCAGTTTTTAATAAACATTTAATCTGCTTGATTCATCTAGTTCAATAGTATATTCATTTGCCTGTGGCAATTGCAAGTTTGAGTTCAGAATTGCACTTCCTTTAATAATTTTACACCTCCCGAAATTCCCAAAATTTACTTTAGACTGTTTCACATCAATATTTAATTGGTTAACCATCATCTTGTTCCAGGAATTAAAACTCGTATTGTTATCAAGATGGAGGTTTAATGTTTGAATGTTAACATTGTTATGAATAATAATTTGCGCATTTTCCGCATTTACAATTAGTTCAGGTATTTTTACATTATCCAGATATAGTTTACATTCTTTCCCCGTAATCGATTCTATATGTTTTACTCCAATTGTAATACCATTAACGTTGTTCAATGTTTGAGTGGATTTTATATATAGTGTATCATTTTTTATCCGGTATTGTGGTTGTGTGGTTGATTGTGCAGGATCAACCGTATATGTCATTTGATATTGGGATTGGTTTGTTACGGTTATTATGCAGTTCTCAGTAATACGTATGTGTGAAAACGCTTCAAGCGAATGCGTTTTTGATTCATAATTTACGCCGGCATAATGGTTTAGATTAATCTTTTTATTATTTAAAACCAGGGACATAATAGTTATGGTCAGTAAAACTATACCTATAAGTGAAGTAAATGATATAAGGATTATTTTATTTATTTTCATTTTCTTTTAATTTTTGAATGAGGGGGGAAACATCTGTGAATTTAATTTTTAACAATTCTATTTGATGGATAAATTCGTGAAGATGGGTATCAAAAAACTCCTTTCTACGAACTTCCAATATTTTAGCCGATGCGTTTTCTGCCACAAAATAACCTATTCCACGTTTATTATTTATAATTTCTTCGCGTTGTAAATCAGTATAGGTACGCATAATGGTATTGTGGTTTACGCCCAGGTTTGCTGCTTGCTCCCGTACAGAAGGCAGTTTGTCACCAACCATTAGCTTACCCTTTAGTATCCTGTCACAAATGTTATCAGCAATTTGTTGGAATATTCCTTTTGAATTTTTGAATTCCATTAGTAAACTTCCTTTTCTTTTATGTTAAAAAAGGCGTAGGCCCACGAAATAAAAGTCAGTACAACAACTATTATTGAGATGTTTTTTATACTTTTTTGATCTGTTGCATTTCGAAAAACAAACCTGGCAGTATTTTCCAATCCTCTCTCCAAGTGAACAAATTCAACTAAAATATAGAAATAGGCGATAATTACAAGGATAAACAAGCCTATTATAACGATAGATTTTATTAACGCATATTTTTTAAAAACAGCAGAGCCTGCAAAAATAAGCCCGCTTAAAAACAGTGAAACTGATACAATGAGCTGGACTTCTTCACCATAATTATATGAGAATATATCTAAAACATTAAAATCTGCAATATGTGTTCTAAAGAAAAGGAACCCACCAAAAAAACGTAAAAAAGAACTTAAAACTTGGAACAGGCCAACGTATAAAGCAACAAATAGCAACATTTTAATAAGGAACTCAAAAATAAATTTCTCCAATGACGATGCCGGCAACATTAGCATATGCTGGGCAGTTTCTTTTTTTCTTAAAAATGGGAATGCCGTACCTGTAACCAAAACTACCCCAATACTGCCGGTTATTATAAAAAAATTAAACCAATTATCTGAATTGGTCAGAGAGTTGGAAGAAATTAATAATAAACCAATGATAAAGAGTAGCAGGAAAATGCCAATCGGGGTAAAAATATATACCTTTCGGTTCAGGCTAATTTGGGAAAATGCGTAATGGGCAAAACGTTTAAAACTAAATGTCTGATTCATGGATTTCAAGATTTGTGCCACTGGTAATGGCGTTAAACAATAATTCAATATCTAATTGGGTTTCTTCTCCATTTTTGTGTTTTATACCTCTATATCCTTCTAATGATTCTTCGTGGTAGATATAATTATGTGAGGTAAGGTCAGTACTTGCATGAAATGAATAATGCTGGCAAATATCATAAACACTATTGTCAAAAATGATTTGTCCGTTATTAACCACAACTATTCTGTCTATCAGGTTTTCAATATCTTTCACCTGGTGAGTAGATATTATTGCCAATTGATTGTCGGTAAGGGCCCCTGCCATTACTTTTCTGAACAGTACTTTCGAAGGTATGTCAAGTCCATTGGTAGGTTCATCCAATAGTAAAAGTTTGCAATTAGTAGAAAGGGCAAAGGCAATCAAAAACTTTTTTTTCTGTCCATAGGATAATTTGTTCAGTTTTCCGGTTTTGTTCAATTCAAATTGTTTCAATATGTTATCGAATTTTTCATAATCAAATCCGTGATAAAGTGGTCCCACGGCTTCTATATAAACTTTAATGGAAACCGGGGGTATCGATAATTCTTCAGGTACATGATATACATCTTGTAAAAATGTTGGCTTACGTTGGAAAGGAACATATCCCATAACAGTAATGGACTTGTTTTGAGGTTGTATTAATCCTCCCAATAGTTTCAACAGGGTTGATTTACCAGCACCATTTTTTCCCAGCAAACCAATAATACTGCCAGATTTGGCTTCGTAATTCAAGTTTTTGTAGAGGAACTTTTTTTTTGAATAACCAAAATTCAAATTTTCAATTTTAATCATATTTATGCATGTTTTGATTAAACTTATTCTACTGTACTAGTATGATAGTACGGTATAAAAGTATATAAATTATTTTTAATTCCAAATAATTCAATGAAATTTTTAGGTTTAAAGAATTAATCCGCATTATTCATGCAAAAATGAAATGAATTGCTAAATGAGCGATAGGGTGTGGGTTGCAATGCGGGAACCGAATAGCCGAATGGCTATGAGCTCACGCAAGTAAACCCCGATTTAGAGATACCCAAATTTGGGGAATGTAATGAACCCAAGTTTGAGGTATATCTTAATCGTCAGAAAATTTAGTGAATTTTTCGGGTTAAATCATGGGCAAGTTGGTTGGTGTAATTGGGAAAAAGATTAAATGTGAAAATTTTTCATTGAAATTCTATTCTAAATTAACTAATTCTATTTTATGTTGGGTAGGGAAGTTATCAGGTATTTTATAGGATGTTTTCCCGGTAGTCAGCCATTCTGTTGCACGAATAAGAATTGTTTGAAACCCTACACATCTAAAACTAATGGGATATGTGTCACCTTCCCAAAGATGCCCCATACATGAATTATACACCCTTCCTTTCCCATAAGACACTACCCATTCCATGGGCCAGTTAATATTGGTAGCATCGTCTTTGGCATACGAGAGAATAGTCAGGTTTTTGGCCGGGCCCCTGGCATACTGATAAAGTTCAACATCGGGGGTTTTCCAGGCTTTTGGAAAATCCTTATTGATAGGATGATCATTCAGGACATAAATAATTTCATCACTTCTTGGTCCGTGGAATGTCGACTCTCCATCATAGACAGGGATCTCAACTATTTCCCCGTCATCCTTTATTTGCAAAGCTATGCCTTCATCTTTTGATCTCCAACCTAACCCGATCATCAAATTATATTCTTCCCACTTTGGAAAAGCGTTATTGGCGGAGTGAAATATATATAAACCACCACCTGATTGTACGTATTTTTCCAGGTTTTTTTCTACTTCTGTTGGCCATCTAATCTCTTCATGGAATATATTATTAGTGTTTTGAATAACAACATCGTAATCCTCAAATTTTGGTCGCCAGGTTTTCCAGTTTTTATCCTCGGGCCCGATTGGTGCTGTTGAAATGACAACATCGAATAAACCACTTTCTTCTAGAATGGTTTTAACAAGGGAAGAAGTTTGCTTCCAGTCATGGTTACTAAAGCCATCAACTATTAACACATCTAACTTTTCTGAATGGGATTGGGCAACAAGATTATACCCCAGAAAAAGAAAGATTACCGACTTAGAAAGTATTTTTAACATGTTATTTCAATTACTATTTATATAATCAAATGAATTCACTGATTTTAAACAGCTATCCAGCAATGACGTGTCACATTTGATATGGTTAAACATTTTCTTTTTATTTATAAGCTTTCCCTTATAAAGTAAACCGTTAACTTGCTATTGTCAAAGCACGGGTTTCTTAGTTTCTAATTCAAACACAAATATTAATATTTCTCAGAAATAAATTGATAAAGTAAATTAATTTCTGGTGGAAGAAAACTAAAGGTTACTGTTTCATAATCTAAATACATTCGTACTATAAATTTACTTGTTGGCTTTATTTGTTTATATACATAATGTGGAAGATAGATTTTTCCGGTATAAACTATGGATAGACTTGTGCTTATATCTGTCACTCGTTTTTCGGTTCCCACACCTGTTGTGCTGGCCTCAACATTTGTGGATATATTCTTTGTAATAGTATGAATATATAATTTATAAATACTATCATTTATTTTCAAGTATACGATACTATCTAAAGGTTGGTACACGTCACTGATAGTTAATGAAAATGAACACGTAATATTACTATCGGAAGATCCTGCGTTATAAAAATTTGCATTTAACGTGTAATCCGGAATTTTACCCCAAAATCCTTTTCTGGACTCAACGGAATAGCTCTTAATTTTTAAAAGGGTTGTATTTGTTTTTTTAAATTCATCGAATCGTATAATTAATTTATCTGCATCGATTTGAGAAAATTGGGCATAACAATTTTCTTGAATTAAAACTAGTAAAACAAATAGAAATTTTACTAAAAAATTTTTTGTCATGATATATCAATTTAAATGACTAATTGATATTCATGCAGTCAAAATTTATGCCATGGTTTTCGGAGCGTATTCCTATCTACCTGGTAAACAATAACACGTAGACGAAATTACGAATAGGATCACTATCCCTATGTATACTTATATTGGCTGGTCTTGGTCGGTTTGTTCATCAATTAATTTTTGGTACGCTACCACGTCCAGGATTTTATTAAATTTCTGTCCAACTTTTTTAAAATGGGCACATTTCTCATATCCACATTTCTCAAAAAGTTTTATGCTTGCCTGATTGTCTCCCGCAATAATTCCAATCAAAACACAAATATTATTACTTCGTGCAATTTTTTCGAGTTTATCGAGTGATTCTTTTCCAATCCCTTTCCCCGAATATTCGGGTTTTAAATAAATAGTTATCTCTGCGGTCCTGTCGTAGGCTTGTCTTCTTTTATACTGGGAAATATAGCAGTATCCACAAGTTTTACCCCCGTAATCGATTAAAAATGATTTATATTTTGGATGTGTGGTTAAGATGATACTTTTAAGTTCCTCTATTGATATCAAATCTGTATGAAATGTTGCTGTTGAATTTATAATATAGTAGTCGTATATTTCTTTGACAAGATTAAAATCGCCCTCTTTTAAATCAATCAATTTTACGTTCATATTTTCAATTCAGTTTTAAATT
>JBNLCS010000889.1:0-4327 GCA_050303935.1 Bacteroidales bacterium | reverse complement strand
TTGTGATACTTCAAGGTTTATCTCAATTTTTGGAATAGGTTTACCACTACCTTTAGATGATTTTTTTGCCATGGATTTTAATCTTTTTGTTGATATTCGTAATGTTCATGTTTTATGATTGAAATAGGGAACATCTGTTCTTATAGTAAACTAAATGTTTATTGACAGCTTTCATAAAGAGGATAGAGTATGTTTTCCTCTCTGCTAATCCTGTTATTTAGCACGGACATAAGCTTTCCAAAATTTCTGGCATAATCCATTTGTGTATATGTTCCTTTTTCGATTTTATCGAAGAATTGTAATACAAATTTTGTTATCTCTTCCATGTCCTTACCAAAACTATTAACCCTCCGTTGAATATCTTCATTGGTTTTAGCTGCTTTGTGCAAGGTTGGATAAAGTTCCTGGTCTTCTTTTTTTAAGTGGTTAATCAATGTACTTTTTGCCTGAAGCAATAATCCCTTTGTTTGTTCTGATCCAACACCCAACTTTTGAACTTTATTTAGAAGCTCAACCAATGTCTTATGGTCGGATTTTAGTTTATCAACTAACTGGCTCATGTTGTATTGTTTAAGGTACTAATAAGTAACAAAGATTTAACTGTTAAGTTTAAAAGGAACGATTTTTTTGTATAGTTGATTCTTCATAAATGGAACCCGGCCCGAACAAAGGTCCAAAATTTATCAAAAAAAAGCTTTCGGGTCAATCCTGGGTCGGTACTGTTATAAATTATTTATAATCAATAATATGCAAAGATCACCCCACCCGTTCAGTACTCGGGTCTTTAGAGCTGGAAATTTCCCAAAGGGATTGTTTTATAGGCTTCTGTTGAGGTCCTTATTTTTCAACAGGGTATAGAAACCGTTAAGACCTGTTTATGGGGTCAAGTTTTGGGTCAATTTTTTGTCATTGATCCATTTTACCATTAAATTAGCCGGAAGCGTTTTGGTATAAGTGCTATAGCTGTAAAAATAAGACAGAATGTTAACCGCATTGGCAAAAATACGTCAAGAATGAAAAGGCAATGGTTTCAACTGGGACTTACCGAGGGTCTGAAAAGGGGAAATTTCTGATGGCCAATTCACGTTAAAATAACTCGAAAGAAATTTTGACTGTTTAATTCGCATAATTATGGCAGAAGTTTATATAAAAAATATGGTTTGTAACCGATGTAAAATGGTTGTCGGTGAACTGTTTCGGAAAGTTGGCATTGAAAATGCAAACATTGAAATGGGTAAAGTAACTTTTTCCGGAGAGTTTAATGCCGGTCAGAAAGCAATTTTACGTGGTTACCTGGAGGAAGTTGGCTTTGAGATAATTGACGACCAGAGGAGTAAAATTGTTGAGGCGGTAAAGAAAGTGATTATAGAACTGGTCAGGAATAAATTGAGTGAGTTAACCGTGAATTATTCAGTATACCTCGAACGGGAGATTGGCAAAGATTACAATTACCTGAGTAATTTATTCACAGCAACTGAGGGGCAAACCATTGAAAAATATATTATCAACCAAAAGATCGAAAGGGTTAAAGAATTACTTGTATACGAACAGCTTAATCTTAGTGAAATTGCATTTGAACTGGGTTATAGTAGTGTAAGCCATTTGTCAAATCAATTTAAAAAGGTAACAGGGTTAACCCCTAGTCATTTTAAAGAAATTGGCATTTCCCGGCGAAAATCTTTGGATACCATTTAAACCAGTAAATGTTACAACTAAATTATGAAAATGTGTAACAATACAGATCGGTCTGGACGGTACCTTTGAAATAAAAAAAAGTCATGGAAAAAATCATTAAAAAACAAGGGGTTATTAACGATATGCATTGTGCATCTTGTGCCGGTAAAGTTGAAAAAGCTTTGTCCTCGCATGAAGCAGTAAAAAATGCAAAAGTTGATATAATTAAAAAAATTGCGACCATAGAATTTAACACCAATCAAACTACTGAGCGAGATTTAGAGGCTTTGGTAAATGAAGTTGGTTATACCCTTCAATTTGATATAGATGGTAAAGAAAAGGCAATAATGGACTATTTGCATGAGCATCATGCCCACAACCATTATAATCATGGGCATTCAAACGGCAAATATGCTT
This sequence comes from Bacteroidales bacterium, assembly GCA_050303935.1. Taxonomy (GTDB): domain Bacteria; phylum Bacteroidota; class Bacteroidia; order Bacteroidales; family JBNLCS01; genus JBNLCS01. The sequence goes on along the minus strand of JBNLCS010000889.1, from coordinate 2,236 downwards.
GTCCAATGAAATGCGAAGGAGATAAAGTATATCCGGGGCCAGGCAGCTGTCCGGTTTGTGGTATGCATTTAAAACCGGTTGAAGAAAGTGGTAGTTCTCACGAACATCATCATCAAGGACACCGTCATCAGCATAAGTTGGGCTTACATGGTGGTCATACCCATGGTGAAAATGGAAAATACTATTGCCCCATGCATTGCGAAGGTGATAAAACCTATTACAAACCGGGGGATTGCCCGGTTTGTGGCATGCACCTGAAGAAAGAGGAAAAAATTAGTTCTTCAGGCAGGACTTATACATGTCCAATGCACCCCGAAATTAGGCAGCATAAACCAGGAAGTTGCCCAAAATGTGGGATGGACTTAGTTCCTGAAAAAGTTGAAGAAACCAGTGATGAAGAAAAGGCCTATAAAAAAATGGCTAAAAAATTCTGGATTGCTCTTATCTTGAGCTTTCCTGTATTTGTAATTGCCATGTCAGATGTTATGCCTTTCCTAAATTTTGAAAAACTGGCCTCTAAACCTGTTTGGAACTGGATTCAGTTTGCATTGGCAACACCTGTAATATTTTATTCCAGTGGCAGTTTTTTCAAACGTGGATGGAGTTCCATTCGCCGCCGGTCTCCAAATATGTGGACACTGATATCCTTTGGTGTTGGTGCTGCGTATTTATTTAGTGTGACAGGATTATTGTTTCCTGGAATTTTCCCGGAACAATTCAAAGATGCATCCGGGCATGTTCATTTATATTTTGAAGCAGCCGCGGTGATCCTAACCTTAGTGCTCCTTGGTCAGGTAATGGAGCTCAGGGCCCACGGTAAAACAAATTTGGCACTAAAAGCCCTTTTAAACTTGGTTCCTGCTGTTGCGAGGGTTATTCGTGATGGAGAAGAAACGGAAATACCGTTGGAGGAAGTTAAGCCAAATGATATACTAAAAGTGAAACCCGGTGAAAAAATTCCGGTTGATGGGACAATTACCGATGGCTATGCTAACATTGACGAGAGTATGATTACAGGGGAACCTATTCCGGTTGACATGGAAGTGGGCGATAAAATTACAGGGGGTACAATAAACGGTAATACTTCATTTGAAATGAAAGCAGAAAAAGTAGGTGCAGACACATTGCTGTCGCAAATAATTGAAATGGTAAATGAAGCAAGCCGTTCCCGTGCACCTATTCAGAAGCTTGCTGATGTGGTAGCAAAATATTTTGTTCAGATTGTTATTTCAATTGCGCTCATAACTTTTGCTGCCTGGGCTATTTGGGGGCCTGAACCTGCGTATGTATACGCCTTTGTAAATGCAGTGTCTGTACTGATAATTGCTTGTCCGTGTGCTTTGGGGTTAGCTACCCCAATGTCAATCATGGTAGGGACCGGACGTGGTGCCCAATCAGGTGTATTAGTAAAAGATGCCCGTGCTATTGAAGAAATGAATAAAGTAGATACTTTAATCATCGATAAAACGGGTACCATCACAGAAGGAAAACCCAGTTTAAAAGGTTTTAAGTCTTTTGGCGAACAGGAAGATGCCGAAATACTTCGAATGGCTGTTTCCATCGATAACAATAGCGAACATCCCGTTGCAAAGGCAATTGTTAAGGGGGCGAAAGAACAATACCAAATAAAGCCTGAAAAATTAAAAAATTTTGAATCCATAACTGGTAAAGGGGTTCAGGCTGATTATAAGGGGAATAAACTTTTGTTGGGAAACCAAAGGCTAGTTAATGAAGCCGGAATTGAATTAAAAAGTGAGCAACTCAACCTTGTGAAAGACTGGCAATCGAAAGGTCAAACGGTAATGTATCTCATTCTGGATAATAAAGTAGAGGGAATTGTAAGTGTGGCTGATAAAATAAAAGAGACCTCTGGCAAAGCAATAAAAGAGTTGCAACAAATGGGCGTTAAAGTATACATGCTAACCGGTGATAATGAATATACTGCCAAAGGGGTTGCTGACGAGTTGGGATTAGACGGTTTTAAAGCCGATTGCCTACCTGATGACAAGTACAAACACGTAAAAGAATTGCAGGAAAAAGGGCATGTTGTGGCTATGGCCGGTGATGGTATAAACGATGCCCCTGCACTTGCCCAGGCAAATATCGGAATAGCAATGGGGACTGGAACCGATGTTGCCATGCAAAGTGCGGAAATAACCCTTGTAAAAGGCGACCTACATGGTATTGTCCGTGCCCGTGACCTTAGTCATAAGGTAATGAGAAATATAAAACAAAA
>JBNLCS010000888.1:0-2734 GCA_050303935.1 Bacteroidales bacterium | reverse complement strand
TCTTTGAAAAAACATTTATGGATAACGGACCCGACCTTGAACTCAGGGTTTTCAATTCAAATGGGGATGGTAGCAATCTTGCACTAATTAACCAGGTCAAAGATTCAGTTATAAAAATTACAGGAATGGTGCCTAAGAACAAGTTTAAGGAGAACGAATTTGTCCAGTTAAGGTATAATGCCGTTAAACTCAGTTTGTACGGTATTGCCCCCTCAAGGCTCATCAACACGGTTATGGCCAAATTGAAAAACCATAACATTGGTTTTTATAATGCCTTTAACCAGCAAATACCTGTTGTTATTAGTGAAAAAACAAAAACGCTGGATGAAATTTTAAAATTTGAGACCATTAAAGACAAAGACAGAAGGGATATCCCCCTTAAAACATTCCTGGAAAAAGAAATTAAATCGCAACCATATGAAATAACTGCCGGTAAGGATGGGGGTTATTTCTCGCTCCATTTTACAAAAGATGGTAAAAACATTGAAAAAACAGAGAATATACTTGGCCAAGTAATGAGAAAAAATTTCCCTGAATTAAAATTCGATTTTGCCGGGCAAGTATATGAAAACCGGGAGCTTATTAAGGAATTGACTATTATCCTTTTTATCTCGGTACTTTTACTGTATTTCATCCTGGCCGCCCAGTTTGAATCACTTGCACAGCCTTTGATCGTTTTACTGGAAGTCCCTATTGACATGGCCGGGGCTATTTTATTGCTTAAATTATTTGGTATTAGCCTGAATATCATGTCTGCCATTGGGTTGATTGTTATGACTGGGATAATTATCAATGATTCCATATTAAAAATAGATACCATCAACCATCTCCGACGTGAAGAAGGGATGGGTATCATGGAAGCCATTTATGAAGGTGGCAACCGCCGTTTGCGCCCTATTGTAATGACCAGCTTGACCACCATCCTGGCACTTGTCCCAATGTTTTTCGGGCATTCCATGGGAATTGAGCTCCAACAACCACTTGCTTTGGCCGTTATTGGAGGATTGGGCATAGGCACCCTGGTCAGCCTCTATTTTATTCCGCTATGTTATTGGTTTATTTATCGTAATTCTGAAAAATCAAACAAGATATGGTCCGTTTAAAAAATATCGTTATTTTTCTTATTTTGATCTTAGCTTGTAAATTGCAGGCACAAAAGGATACAATGCAACTTACGTTGGAAAAGGCTGTTCAATTGGCCAACGACAGCTCATTACAGGCTTTTCGTTCCAAAAACCTTTATTTGGCATCCTATTGGGGGTATAATAATTACCTGGCACAAAAAAAACCAAGTGTTACCCTTAATACAACACCTGCAAGCTATAACAGGAGCATTACATCGCAATATGTAGATTCAACCTATAGGTATATCCCGCTGGTTACTTTTTCTTCAACAGGCAACTTATCAGTGAGGCAAAACCTTCCTTTTAGCGGTGGCACACTATATATTAACTCTGACCTGACCCGTTTTGAAAATATAGAACCAAAACCCAACTTAAACTACAATGCAACTTGGTTTAGTATTGGCTATCAACAACCGGTATTCGGTTTTAACAATTTTAAATGGTTAAAAAAAACAGAACCAATGAAATTTGAAATAGCAAAAAAAGAATATGTACAGTCCCAAGAAGAAATAAACCTTATGGTATTGCCTGTTTTTTTTAACATGGCACTGGCAGAACTGGAACTAGATATAGCAAGGAATAATTATGTTACCGCTGATACCCTATATAAAATTGGTCAAAAACGGTATATGCTTGCTTCTATAAATAAAGGCGACCTGTTATCACTCAAATTGGAATGGGTAAACTCACAAAACAGCTTGGTGAGGGCAGAAAGCCAATATACAGATGCCCGTGATGCATTGATAAATTTTTTACGGTTGGATAGTAGCAAAATTCCAAAAGTAATTTTGCCAGAAAAGCTTCCGGAATTAAAAGTCAACTCCTTGTCAGTATTAAACCTTGCCAAAGAAAACAGCCCTTTTTATTTAAACCTGGATTATCATGCGTATGAAGCGGATAAAAATGTGGAACGCACACGAATAGAAAGCCGGTTCAATGCTTCCCTTGATGCCAGTATAGGTTACAATCAAAATGGTCAAAACTTAAATGAGGCATATATCAACCCAAGTGAAAAGCAGTACCTTGCAGCTAAAGTAACAGTGCCCCTTGTTGACTGGGGCGCCAGAAAAAGTAAATATTATATCGCCCGTAATGAAAGGGACGCTTTGAAAATATCAAATGAACAGAAAAAACAAGAATTTGAACAGGACATTACCAGGCTTGTAAATAATTTTAATTTGCAGAAAAGAATTATTGAAAGCTCAAAGGAAGCTTCTTTGATAGCCAAAGAAAGTTATGAAATATATATGCAAAAATTTATCAAGGGGAGCATAGATGTTAATACTCTCGGATTACAGCAAAACAAAAAAGATTATGCCCTGAAAACATATGTAACGGAACTGCAAAAATATTGGAATTATTATTTTTCAATACGTAAACTTACTCTTTATGATTTTGAAAAAAACATGAAACTGGAAGAAAGTTTTGAAGAGGAAATTTTACTTAAATAAGTGATTTTAAACGCTAGCTTTATTAATTATTATTTAAAAACGCGTTTACTTTGTGATCTATATTAATGCAATTAATTTATTATTAAATATTTAAAAAAACGCCAAACGCCCCATATTCTCAACGTTAGGGTGCAATTTGACCAACACTGTACGGCCTGA
>JBNLCS010000887.1:0-16020 GCA_050303935.1 Bacteroidales bacterium | reverse complement strand
TCTACTATTGAATGTTAACAACCTCTGTAGTTGATATTATTTCTAAAGGCATTTGCATTTCACCCATGGGCGATTTTATGTTCATATCCCCGCTCATTTGTGATTTTGATGTACTACGGATAATCCATCCTGTTTTTGGATCAATTTTTAATTCTGTTTTACCAATCCCCCTCAATTCACTTGTAATTTCATTGCCATTCATAATCATTGGCCCTCCTGAGGAAGGTTCAATAACCACATCCGCATTTAGTAAAATCTCTTCTTTTGAGATCTCTTTTAACGTATAACTTGAATTTACCGTTACCCCTACACCTCCGGATGAAACGGTTGTTGATTTATCCCATTTTTCTCCTTTTTTCACTTCTTTCCCCGGAAGGTAACCGGTTAATGTTTCAATCGTACCTTTGTATGAGTCTTTATTTACCATGGTTAGTATCTGTGGTTTTATCATAGCCGCGTCCCCACTAAGTGAATCGGTCCCTGATAATATATTTGCTGCCACAACATCGTAATTCATAATGTCGACCACCGCTCCAGAAAAATCCATTTTAACCACAAATGTACTATTAGACAACCGGTTAAGAATACACTTCATCACTTCCACCGGATCACCTGATGAGATATCCCCTTTGTCAGCAGAAGTTATATTCATTGGAGGCATTGAATTCGTTGTAATAATTGAATCAATTTTAACTTCTGCTATATAAAATTCATCGGTTTTGGTAAGTGGTTTTATCGAGATGTAACTTGTATTCGTTACATCTGATGACCTTTCCATACCTTGAACAGTCATTTTCTGGCTTTGTACACTGTTTGTTTTCGCTTTATATTTCTTGTTTAATTCAAGGTTTAAACGAAGATCGGCTGACTTTTGGGCAAATGATGCAAAACTAACCGAAATACATACTAAAAGGGTAATTAATTGTTTCATGTTTTTTTGGTTTATTATTAGAAAACTAGTTTAGTTAAAAATATTTACATTAAGTGCTTGTTTTTTCTTAATAATTCATAAAAATGATCCTTGAACGTGTCGCTTATTGGCAACAATTCATCACCAATACGTATCCTGTTCTTCTCAATATTTTTTATTTTTCTTAAAGCTACAATGTACGACTTATGAATTCTTACAAAATTCGGTTCTGATAACACATTTAAAATATCTTTAAAAGTTTGCAGGGTCATTATTTTGGAAGACTCCGTGGCAATCATCTGGTAATCTTTCATGCCCTGTATAAATAAAATATCTTTCAAGTCAATTTTCTCAATTCGCTGCCCGGTTTTAACAAACATTACTTCTTCTTCAACATGCGCTATACTAACACTCCCCGCTTTCGAAAATTGGCTAAGGACCCGGTTAACAGATTGCATAAACCTGTTGAATGAGTATGGCTTTAACAGGTAGTCACTTACATTATAATCGTACCCTTTCAACGCATATTTATCATAAGCTGACACAATAACAATAAATGGACGGTTACTTAGCGATTCAATGAATTGGATACCATTAAGTTTAGGCATCTCAATATCAAGAAAAACAAGGTCAATATTATTATCATTGATATACCCAATTGCCTCAACAGCATTATCAAATATAGCTTCAAGGCCCAACATGGGCACCTGGCCAATAAAACCCGACAATTTTTCCTGGGCTAACGGCTCATCTTCTATGATAATACACTTCAATTTCATCTTGTTCTTTTTGTATTAAATTTCTCTATAGCCTGCCCTGATTTATCGAAGAAGGCCCATTGTCTATTAATAATTTCATGTTATATAATTGATTTGATTTATTTACTTCAATTTTATATTTCCCCGGAAAAAGTAACTCAAGTCTTTTTTGTGCAAGTTCAATCCCTATTCCCCCCGCTCCATTTTCAGGTTCATCTGTAGCCGTAGCACACATATTCTGAGCTATAAAAGTAATACTATTGTTTTTTACCGATATTTTAATTGAAACGGACTTATCTTCTTCAAAATTACTACAATGTTTAAAAACGTTTTCAATATATGGAATAAATAGCATGGGGGGTATTTTTGTTTTTTCAATTTCTCCTTCTTTAACAAACTCTACCGACTGTTGATTCTTAATTCGTAATTTTTGCAATGCTATATAATCTTCAATAAACCCAATTTCACTTTTAAGATCAATAAATGGAGTATTTGAATCGTATAACATATAGCGCATTTGTGCTGAAAGTTTAATCAAAAGATCCGAGGCCTTTTCAGGATCTTTTCGTATCATAGCATCAATATTATTCAACGTATTAAACAAAAAGTGCGGGTTTATTTGTGAACGCAAAAGGTTAATTTCACTCTCCAGGTTTTTTTGCTGTAATTCTTTCTTTTTTTCTTTGTCGTTAAAATATTCAATAATTGATCTCAAGCCCAAACCTATCCCTCCAAACAAAAACACATTTATTGAATTGGTAAGTATTTTAACCATATCCAATTTAACTTGTTGGTTATTGGTTAACAGGTGCAATAAATATTGAAAAAACGAGAATATAAATACCACTAAAACAGAAACCAGTACCCTGTTTATGTTTAACTTCTTTTTTAGAAGAATAGTAAACATAAAGAAGTAAAAAGAATATAATACTATAATTATGTAAATGAGTGTGAAAATTGAATTCCGGTAAAGCATCTCAAGGTTAATATCAGGATTTACCTTTTCCATCATTTCACGAGCCACCGGATTGGTTTGATAAACCAATATTGAAGCAAAACTGATAAAAACTGTACCTGTTAATACCAAAAAGTGTATAATAATATTTCGAACTTTCATTTATAAACTTATGAGGTTTTTAACAATAATATTATCAAAAGTAAACCTGGTACGTTGTTATTAAAAAAATAATATACCAAAGGTAATTTTAAATCTACAACCTTGTTATTTTAATATACGTAGTAACTTTAAGGTGAAATTTTATTTATATGGTTACATTTTTAAGAAATTTATTCTATCTTTTTTTCTTGATAGCACCCTTGATTTATGGTCAATCGGGCAATCCCTTCATTACAAATTTTGAACCGGAAATTATTGTTGACAACGGAATTTACTGCATTGAGCACAATGAAAATAACATTATGTTTTTTGGTACTGCACAGGGTGTGCTTATGTTTAATGCCGAAAAATGGGAACTCATTGAAACACCCAATACTGTAATTTCTTTGAAATACATTGCCCAAAACAATAAATTAATGGTCGGCTTGAACAGTGGTGCAGGATTTATATCAAAGAACCAGCAGGGCATATACCGGTTTAATACATTTATTAACGGAAAAGACATCCGTGGTAGTTATCATCAAATACTGGAACTTGAAAATACCATTGCTTTTCAATCCGCTAACTCACTGTTATTTGTATCGGCCAATGGTGAAAAAATCCTTAACAATTGGATACCCTCGGGCGAAACAGAAATAGTATCTTCCTTTAAAATAAACAACACACTTTATGCGAGCACAATAAAAGCACAATTACTAGCTTTTAAAGAACTGAAAACCGATACAATTGATCTAAGCTCCATTGTAAACAATGAAAAAATTGTTTTTACCACGGCCTTTAATGATGAAAGAATATTAGTAGGGTTAAGCAATGGGCATTTGTACACATTTGATGGAAAAGAATTCCAACGATTTAATTATGAAGAAACAGAATACACCAAAGCAAGCGTATTGAATGGAGGGCTTGTTATTGAACAATTTAACAAAGTTGTGTTGTCTACGTTGGCTGGAGGTATAATCCTTATTGATTTGGCCAATGGTAAAACCTCACATATAATAAACTTTCAGTCGGGATTGCCTGACGATGAAATATTATCTATCGGTACTGATTTTACACATGGAATTTGGGCTTCGCATTTGTATGGTGTAAGTAGGATTGATTTAAATTTTCCTGTTGAAAGTTATCACAGCTTCCCCGGATTAAAAGGCAATGTATTCAGTCTTTATAAAAACGACACCACACTTTTTGTTGGTACCAACGAAGGGTTGTTTTATTATGCAAGGGAAGAACAGTATAATACCCGTGAAAAGGTTAAATATGTGAATATTCGTGTTGCTGTAAATTCAGATAATAATGATCAACCAGGAGAAAATAAAAACCCGTCTGCAGGATCAGAAAAGAATAACACCTTAAAAACCGAGGAACAGCCAACAGAAGGAAAAAAAGGGTTTATATCCAGATTGTTCAGGAAAAATACACAAAAAGATGATGAAGAAAATGAAGAAGAAAAACCGGAAGAGAAAGGAATATTGAACCGGATATTTGTTAAAGAAAAACCGGAAAACAAAAAAATTACTGACCCAGAAGAAAAAAGCTACATATATCAGAAAAAAAAGGTAAAAGAAAAAATATACATGTTGCAATCTGTTTCTTATCAATACAAAAAAATTGAAGGCTTTGATGAGAAAATAAAAGAAATTATACCTCTTGAAAACCATCTTATTCTGTTAACCAATTTAGGTCTGTTCCAATTTTACAATGGTAAAATATCTTCACTGGTTGACGATGTATATACATCTGCCTACTATTCAAACAAAAAAGATTCTGTATGTTATGTGGAAACATCAAAAGGATTATATATACTAAAGCCTGGCAAGAAGGATATAGTAGTTGAACTTGCACCTTTTGGGCCTATAAATATTCAGGGTATGAGTATGGATAAAGATAAAAACCTCTTTATTGGCGGAAACGGCTTATTGTATAAAGTTAAAACGAATAACGAACCGCTTACCTTGTCTACCTTCATGATTGAAATATACGGGCCTGTTGTTCCTGTTCAATCCTGGCGCAGTGAACCTTATATTTATAATAAAGGTATGTTATATACACTTAAAAATGGAAACCCTGAAATCGTTAAATTTTTCGAAAAGGAAATTAGTCATGGAAGCAGTATTTTTAAGGATATCGGCAATAATGTATGGGTAAACAATGCGGACAAATGGAAGCTCATCGGTGGTGACTCCATTCTATCCGGACAACAGATTGAAAGATATTTTACTGTTTTTGATGACATTAGTGTCCTTTATGTTGATCAAGATAGAAACATATGGGTAGTTGATGACTTTCAAAAAATTTACAAACTTAAAACAGCTGAACTGACCAATTATAAAAATGATATAGATTTGATAATCCATAGTATTGAAAACTACAAAAAGGGCCTTCTGTTACCACCCGATGATGTTGAACTTTCATATAATGAAAATGCTGTACAAGTAAACATTTCAGCTCCTTTTTTTATAAAACACAATGCAACTCAGTATAGTTATTATATTGATGGTTTGTATGACAACTGGTCGAGCTGGACGACAGCGGCGACCATACCCCAGCTAATACTTCCCCCCGGGAAATATACCTTGAAGTTAAAAGCCCGCAATATTTTTGGTTTTGAAAGTGATGTTGAAAGTATTTCTATTAGAATATTGCCACCTTATTGGAAACGAGGTTGGTTTTATGGGGTAATCATACTTTTTGTGTTTTTTCTTTTATTTATGTACATCAAGTATCGCGAAAGAAAATTAAGAAAGGAAAGGCAGGTGCTTGAAGAAAAAGTGAAAGAACGCACTACCGAAATAGAAAACCAGAAAAATAAACTTGAAAACCAGGCTATTGCCATAACCGACAGTATTAATTATGCCCAGAAGATACAGGAAGCCATGTTGCCATCGCATGAGGTTTTAAAGAAAAACCTTTCTGACCATTTTATACTTTTTATGCCAAGGGATATTGTAAGCGGTGACTTTTATTGGGCATTTGAGGACAAAAACGAACTGTTTCTTGCCGCAGCTGACTGCACCGGCCATGGAGTGCCAGGGGCTTTTATGAGCATGCTGGGCATTACTTTCTTAAACGAACTGGTGAAAAAGCAAAACCTGCGTGACCCTGCCGATATTTTGAACAACACGCGAAGCATGATCATTGAATCGTTAAGAAATGAAGATATTTACAAGGAAGCAAACGACGGCATGGATATCGCCTTTTGCAATATTAGGTTAAAAGAAAAAGAAATATGGTATGCCGGGGCATACAATCCACTGGTGATTGTAAAAAATAAAGGTGACGAATCCCTCAACAACCTGAAATATAGAAGAGAAAGGGCTATTGAAAATGAAAACAAAATATTGGTTTCTATTGATGCCGAAAGAATGCCTGTTGGCAATTCACCATTGAATAAACAAAAATTTATTTCGCATAAAATACCTGTAAAAAAAGGAGATGTTTTTTATATATTTTCTGATGGGTATGCCGATCAGTTAAGGGCCGACCGGGCAAAGAAGTATTTGCAAAAGAATTTCAAGAAAAAACTGCTTTCAATATCACATTTACCCATGACCGAACAGAGAACCATGCTGATCAAAGAATTTCACGACTGGAAGGGAAAACAAGGACAAGTGGATGATGTGTTGGTAATTGGGTTTAAGATAAATTAGTTAGTAGCCGGCTATTTCACTAATTGCAAGGGATAAGTATTATTTCTCCAGCTTTTCAAAAATCTTCCAGTCATAAAATCGTTACCAATTACCCCATTCAACGACGTCGAACCATCAAGTTGAAACGAGAAAAGCCATTCGACACGGTCGAACCCACAAATTGAAGTCAAAAAGGGAATTCGACGCTGTCGAACCCGCAAATTGGCACCGAAATGCTCATTCGACGGCGTCGAAACCACAAATTGATATCATTTTTATAATTCGAGGGGTATCCTACTATAACTGCTAGGTTAGGCCAGTTTTGCATTTAATTTAATGTCGGTACCCGCGTAAAGTCTTGAAACAGGACATTTTTGTTTGGCAACTGCTGTTAACTCACTAAATTTTTCCTGGGATAGACCATCGCATTTTACATTACAGTTTAATTCAATTGAAGTGATTTTTGGGCCTGTTTCATCGCTGCCCAATGCAACAACTGCATTTGTTGATATGCTTTCAGGGTTTAAACCTTCTTCAGAAATTAAAGCAGAGAGAAACATTGAATAACATCCTGCATGGGCTGCCCCAACCAATTCTTCAGGGTTGGTACCATCTCCCGATTCAAATCGTGAAGCAAATGTAAACGGGCCATCATAATTACTAAAACTCATGGTTCCGTTACCTTCTTTTAATGTTCCTTTCCACAAAGCTTTCGCATTTCTTATATTCATAATTACAATTTTTATTTGATTTAATAAGAGAACAAAATTCAGGTAAAATGGTTAAAAAACCAGTCTGTTTTTCATAATATACTGGCAAAATTATGTTAACCCAATGATATAAACCTGTATTGAACTAAACAAGCCTGGTTAGAAATAATTTAGTATAAAGAGAAATAATTGAGAAAAAGTACGACTACGTGCCTTCTATAATTTATAACTTAATCCAACCCGGTAAACCAAATCACCCGATGTAGTTTTAAAATCAGTCTGTTTATCACTTAAACTTTCAATTTCATAACCAAATGTAGAAATTATGGAAACACGATCAGTTACTGCATAGTTTGAGCCAATGGCAAACTGAACCGATTTCAGGGTATTGGTATACTCATTATCTGCAAACGTGCTGTGAACAATATTCTTTTCATTTCCTATGCCCAACCCCACTCTTCCAAATAAAATCCCGGGAAGCCCTTCTTCAAAAGGATAATAATCTCCGGTAAATTGCAATTTAAAAGAGTTTTGTTTTAAATAATAGCTGTTCTCTTCCAACTCATCATATTTCTCACCTGATAATGAAAAACCTCCCCCCAACACAACATCCTCGTATACCGTTCTATTCACATAAAACCCAAAATCATACGAATTAATCTTATTATCATCTTCAATGGTCTCTCCGTTATGTTCAAACTCATTTTTTTCCTTACCTGATCCAAAATCAAAACCGGTCACCAAATCAATATATGTATCGTCAACATTTATAAAATTTAAGGACTTGCCATAATCATTTTTACAATCACAGGATAGTTGATTGGTATTTATAGCAAGGGTAGCATTAATTCCGGCATTAAACTCGAACAGAGTTGTTCTGGTAGTAGAAAATTCTTTGTTATGCAGGGAGTTGTAATTAATTCCTGCAAACGGGGTTATAAAAAAATCATTCCTTTGATTCAAGGGTATCAAATAATTAACTTCCAGTCCGCCGGTAAACCCAAAATCTTTGTCCGCTGTTGTATTGCCATCAAATTCTTGTGTATACGTATTTCCAGCAATGCCGCCATATATTCTGGTATAAACATTATGAGTATAATTAGGGATATTTAAAAAACCCTCTTCCGTTTTAAAAGACTTTCCATAAACTAAACCTAACACGGCATTGTAATCAGATTGTATTGTTTTTACACCATCAATAACCTGGTTTCCGGAACGTACAATGTTGTATGCCCCTCCCACTCCCAATCCATTACCTAACATATAATTTCCGATACCTCGTAGGCTGATGTTGTTTGTGTTATTTGTTTTATCCCCGTCAGTTTTTATTGAACCTAGTTTGAGTAATGACTTCGGCATCGTTGAAACCAGGATATTACCTTTTTCAAATACATCAACGGAGACCGGAACATCACGAACTTTTGGATCAATAGCATCAATTGTTGACAACATCGTAAATATACCGGCAACTGAAAGAATTGTGGTTTTCATAACAGGTTTTTTTATTTGTATTTGTTTAATACCTTACGAAACTTTAAACATATAATTGGAATAATATGTTCATAACAAGAAATAATTAATGCCCATTTCCTGCAAAGCCTGCCTTGACCAATAAAGCTTATAGAACCGCCCATGCTAACCATCAAACTTAACATATTACAGGAAAGAAACACTTTTATCCAAAAAACTACAATGAGCAAAAGGAAGGAAAATTATTCATTTTCGCTTTTAGGAAAATGATTTAGTTATAAAATGATAAAAAAGGTGTATAAAATTCATCATACACCTTTTTTAAGAAATCACTAACCATTATTTATTTAATAATACTTGCTTTGTTATTACCTTATTACCAGATGTTAGTTTAATAATATAAACACCATTCGTAAAACCTGATAAGTCCATCTTAAGTTTATCATTACCGGAAACCGGATCAAACAATTTAGTTTGAACAAGCATTCCATCCATTGTTAATACATCAATTGTAACATTTGTGCTCACCTCACTAAAATCAATGTTGATGATGTCTTGTGTTGGATTCGGATATAGTTTAATGGTCTCGAATATTGATATTTCCGATATTCCAACTTTCTTCTCTATTGTAATCATAATGGTATCGCCATTCTCACATCCCATATTGTCTGTTACCCATACATCAATAGTATGCGAATCATAACCAAAGGTTGAATCTACCTGGATGGTTTGTGACCCATCACCTGTATTCCATTTATACGTGTTGAACCCTGAACCTGCATCAAGTATTAATGGACTGTTAATGGTCGTATCTTTACCCAGATCAACTTCAGGTAAATTATTAACCGTAAGATCTAAATGAACCAATGAATCACATCCATCTGCTGATGTAAATACAACCGTATGAAGACCTGAAGTTTTAAATACAGAATCTCCTAATTCCAGGCTGTCCCCTTCACAAATCACCTGAACAATATCCGTTTCAATTGCCGGAGTAACTGTCAAAGCCAGGTTTATTACTGAATCACACCCAAATATATTGGTTAAAGTAATGCTATAATCTCCACTTTCAGTAAATTCTTCATCACCAATAGTAACAGATTTGCCCTGGCAGATGCTCTGAGAAATATTAACAACACTAACCGGATTTACAAATAAATCGAGATGCACAATGGAATCACAATCAAATTGATTTTTTAACACGACAGAATAATTGCCTGTTTCAGTAAATAAAAGCTTACCAATCTGAATGCTTTCACCTTCACATATGGTATCAGAAATGAATATTTCATTGCTTGGGTTCACTGTTAAATCTAAATTGACTACAGAATCACAACCCTCCGATGTAGGAAGAATTACTGTATAATTTCCTGTTTCAGTGAATGTTTCTTCTCCAATCATAACTTTTTCACCACCACATATCACTTGAGTTATAAAAGTACTGTCCGGATCAGTGATCGTAAGATCCAGGTTAATAATTGAGTCACAACCGAAAATAGTAGGCAAAATAACTGTATATTCTCCACTTTCAGTAAATATTTTATCACCAATAGTAACAGATTTACCCCGACAGATGGTCTGTGAAATATTGACAAGACTAACCGGATTTACAAATAAATCGAGATGCACAATGGAATCACAATCATACATATTTTTCAATACAACGGAATAACTTCCGGTTTCCGAGAATATCAGTTTACCAATCTGAATACTTTCACCTTCACATATGGTATCTGAGATAAATACTTCATCAGTTGGATTAACGGTTAATTCGAGATTAACAACCGAATCACAACCATATATATTTGTTAGTATTACCTGATAAATTCCTTTTTCGGTAAATATAGAATCCCCAATTTGTACGTTCCCACCATAACATATGGTTTCAACAATATCAATCTGATCAACCGGATTTGTATATAATGTTATATTTACAGTAGAATCACAACCGAAGATATTGGTTAAAACAATGCTATAACTGCCTTCCTGCGTCAACACTGAATCACCAACCATCACAAAATCCCCTTCGCAAACTGATTGTTCAAACGTTGTATCAGATGGCATACAAGTAGCTATTTCCAGATTAACAGGAATGTTGATTAAGGAATTTACAGGATCATTGTTATTGATTGCGATATTTGCCTTGTAGTATCCATTTGACATTCCCTTTGTATAAATCCAGGCATTAACATTTTGTAAACTACCTGACGAAACTATTCCTTCCATTGGACTACAAATAAGCCAATTGGCAATTGAAGGGTTTGTTTCGTATTTTGCAAAACCATATCCACTTTCTCCCTGAATTAAATAAATTCCTGAATAACCATTTTTACCAACATGAACCAATCCCCCGTCACCTAAAGTGAATGGAATACCAGTTAAACTCCATGTTTCTGTTATAAGATCAAAAATGTATAAATTATTTCCACCATATGATCCATATGCAAAATATTTTTGATCAACCGGATCAATCGCACTTCCCAATACTGCACCTGAAGGTACATTATTCAATAAAGTCCATGTATTGGTTTCAATTTCATATTTGGCAAAACCAGAGGAACTATTACCAGTGTGTCCGTAAATAAATCCTTTGTGATATGACAATCCTCCCCAATCCTGGAAAGAAACAGGTGAACTTGAAGACAATGTAATCCAGTTCCCTAATCCGGGATCAAATCTGTACAGATAAATACTGTATGCCAAATAAATGTATTCTCCGTCAGTGGTAATATTACCTGTTGAGGCTACGCTTGGAATGGTTGTCCAGGTGTCTGAATCAATATTATATATCGCAATGTTTGAATACCCTGTATATGAACAATAAACATTACCATCCAGATATACTGCCCCACCATTATTTCCACTATACTGAGGTGAGGAGGTCAACGAAGACCAGACATTTATTGTAGGATCATAACTGTAAAAATTATTTCCACCATTTTGCTGTGCATAAATAATACCTGTATTTGGATCCGTTGCCAAACAGGTTAGATAAACAGGGCTTGAAGCCAGTATAGTCAAGTCACCAACAGCCATCGGAAATATTCCTCCCTTATTTTGAACCATGATCCCATTATTATTGGTTGCAGAATATGATGATAACGTAAGAAGTGAATCTCTTAGAAAATCGATAGACATGTTCCACGTTAAATCCTTGCCACCTGCTATATTTCCTATTTCAATTGTTTGTAAAGAAGAATCTCCAGCAACCAAAGTTATATCAATTAAATCAGGATTTACAGTAATTACCGGTGGATATTGGCCAACACCATACAATAAAACAGAATCAATCAAATAACTTGAATCATTAGTTTCTATTAATAAATATGCCATCGTATCAACATTGCTTTCAGGCTGAAATACTATTTCAACTATAGCTGTGTCACCCGGGTTTACTACAAATGAAGAACTGTTTACAGAAAATAAACCAGAGTTTATATTAATATTGTAAACGGAAAGAACATCATTTCCTTTATTTTCAATTATTAATTCATTGTCAACGGAATCTCCGATAAAACATTCAAAATATAAACTATCAGAGGAAACCTCCATGTTAGGAGAACCAATGATTGTTAAATCAGATGGAACCGTAACTATTTCATAATACGGATCATTATTGTTAATTATAATGTTAGCAAAGTAATTACCAGGATCATGGTCTCTTGCATCGAATACTATATCAATATCCTGAGTTGAACCCGCCGGCACAATTCCACTTATTGAAACAGGTTTTAGCCAGTCGCCACCTTTCTTAAACCATTTAACAGCATTGATTCCAAGTTCCATATTATTTAAGTATGAATAGCTATCAATTGATTCATTTCCTAATGCCACGACTCTTCCTTTATTAATCTGAGAAGCCGCCGCATAGGTATTATTATCAATATCATTGATAAGTTCTTTTGCAGGTGACATCAATTTTAAAGTTGCCATAGCGCTAGAACTTATATAATATACTGTCATTGTATCAGTAACATTATGTTCGAAAATAGTAGAAGTATATCCTGATGTTGAATAAATAGCATTATATGTTATACCCGATCCCTGAATCATATTATTAAATATTGAAATATCCTGATCAGCATCTATTAACAGGTTCCCTCCGTTTCTGATCCAACGATTTACAGCATCTGCATAGGTGGTGGATACAGTTCCGTCCCTGACTATCAATACATCTAAGGTATCCAGCATCATTGTATCAACAAGACTTGAAATATAATGTGTTTCAGCCCCTAACATCTCTAATTCAAGTAAAAATGTTGAGCTTACGCTACCGGCAACAACGAGCCCTGCCAGATCATCTGTTAAAGTGGCCCTATGGTTTCCGCTAAATTCAATTTCATCACCATCATTAATCTGGACAATATTATAGGTATACTCAATTTCATTACCCTTAAGTTCATACGAAGAAATATCTTCATACTCTGACATTAATTTGTCTATATTTTGTATCCTGTTATTTACAATTTTAATAGTGCTACTATCAAGATATTCTATTTCTATATTATATTCCAAATCACTTCCGCCTGTATTTGAAATAGTAAGATATTCTGCAAGTGTATCTCCATAATACAAGCTTATATCAAAAGAATCGGGTGTAACTGAAATAAGCGGTGGTTCTATACCCCGGGCAGCATAATTCAGCTTATATTCAAGATTTGAAGAATCATTACTGTAAATTAATATTTTACCATTTAAAAGATCAGTATTCACAGGTGTATAACTAAATATAACCGGTAATGCAGCTTCCGGGCTAATTATAAATGAAGTTGTATCAACGGTAATTACACTTGTATCAGTGACAATATCAAATACATACAAACTATCATTACCTGTATTACTGATTATAATTGTATCTTTTATTGAAGTACCTATATAACCAGTTAATTCAATACTGTCTTTTGAAAGAACTAAATTTGGAGCCCCAATAATTGAAAGATCAACCGGAATATTTATAATCGGGTTAGCGGGATCATTACAGTTGAATAAAATGTTGGCATAATATTCTCCTGCATCCATTCCTGTAGCATTCAATTTTACTTGAACATCCTGTGAACTTCCTGCCGAAATGGTACCAGATATCAGATTTGTACTAATCCAGCCTGATCCGCTGGCAGCCCATTGAACAGCATTAGAAATAATAAGGGCTGCATTATCATCATAAGCATAATAATCATAACCAATATATATTACTTTCCCATTTCCTGATTCTTTTGCTGCAACTGTTGCATAACCACTTGCATTTTCAACAATCGCATCAGTTTCAGAGTCTAACAAAGTAAGATATCGAGTAGCATTCATCATAGATAAGGAAGAAGGTATACCTTCAACTATTTTATGTTCCGGTTCGACCACATACATGATGCCGGAACCTACATTCCCTTCATAATTTACAAGCATTAACCCACTTTCATTTAAAATGGCCTCAGCTCCATTGAACTGACCACACATTATTACAGACCCTCCCCCGTTTACATAGTCATTAAGGATGTCGGCCCATGCTAAACCATAACTAATAAAGGTAGATGAAGACCCTCCTTCCTGTTCAGGAATTAAGAAGATATCATTTCCGTTAAGTTCTGATTCAAGTATGGCCGGATCAGTAGTTGTAGTAGTTGTAATGTTAAAATCAGTGAAATACTGGGAAATAGCACTTATTGTATTAAGGTATTCCCAGTCCATATCTGCATAAGTTACCCAGGCCAGGATGTTAACAGTACCCGCAAATTTGCCAATATCATCAAGTGATAACGGAGCAACTACACCTAATCCTTCATTATTATTATCATTTTGTTCTGCATAAATCTTGTTCTCAAAATAGTTAATATTCAATCCCGAGTCCGAAGCAGAAGAACCTGATACTTCAAGTACCCAATCAAGGTCGCTTCCCCCCGTATTGTTTATGGTAAGTATTTTTGTTATTGAATCCCCATAGAAAAGGTCTGCATGTATACTATCCGGAGTGACCTCAATAACAGGGGGCACTATACCTTCTGCCATATATGTAATAACATACTCAATATTGGATGAATCATTACTGAATATAGATATTGTACCTGTCAGCAAATCCGTAGTTTCAGGTAAATAGGTGTAAATGGTTGAAAGCTGTTCACCAGGCAATATTACAAATGAAGTTGTATCAACTTGTATTGCCATAGTGTCTGAAATAATATCTGTAACAATTAAAGAATCAGTTCCTTCATTTGAAATTATTATTGTATCTGTTTGCAGATATCCTATATAACCAGACATCCTTATACTATCTTTCGTTACTATCATGTTTGGTGCACCAATAATCGTAAAGTCAACAGGGATATAAACCTCTGATTCTACCGGATCATTGCTTTGAATAGAAATAGAAGCAAAGTAGTCTCCTGCCTCCAAACCCCTTGAATCAAATGTTATTTCAATATCCTCTGATAATCCCGCTGAAATGGTACCATTTATTGTTGATGGTTTACACCAGTTTCCGTTACCCCCAAACCATCTAACAGCGTTTATTCCAAGCTCCATATTATTTAGGTATGTTGGGCTCCCTACAGTTTCATTTCCCAGTGCAACTATTTTTCCATTATTAAGTTGAGACGCTGCTGCAAATGTATTGTTACTAATATCATTTATCAGTTCTGATGCCGGAGAAACAATGTCTAATGCTGCAAGGGCACTCGAATTGATATAGAATATTGACATGGTATCTGTGACATCATGGTTAAATATATTAGAAGTATATCCGTAAGTTAAGGAAATGGAGTTATAGGTAATTCCTGATCCCTGAATCATAGTATTGAATATTGTGATATCCTGATCAGCATCAATCAATAAATTTCCACCATTTCGGATCCAGCGGTTCACGGCACCTGCAAAAGTTATGGATACTGTTCCATCCCTGACTATCAATACATCTAAAGTATCCAGCATTAGAGTGTCATAAAGACTGGAAATATAATGTGTTTCAGCTCCCAACAGTTCTAACTCAAATAAAAATGTGGTACTGACATTTCCGGCAACAACCAGTCCACTTAAATCATCAGCTAATGCTGCTTTCCGTGATCCGCTAAGTATCTCCTCTTGACCATCATTATCCTGAACAATATTATATGTATACTCAATATCATTTCCTTCAAATCTATATGAAGTAATACCGTCATACTTAGAGATTAATTTATCAATGTTTTGTATCCTGTTATTAACAGTCTTTATAGCACTACTATCAAGATATTCTATATTAATATTATATTCCAGGTCACTACCACCTGTATTTTTAATTGTAAGATCATCAACCAATGTATCTCCAAAATACACATTAACATCATATTCTGCTGGTGACACCAATATAGCCGGAGGTTCAAATCCCTGTGCATAATAACTCAATTCATAAACACCGTTAGATGAATCATTACTATAAACTAATATTGATCCATTTAATATA
>JBNLCS010000886.1:0-2661 GCA_050303935.1 Bacteroidales bacterium | reverse complement strand
GTTAGCTGAAAATTATTTAAATCTTTCACCAATTCAGATTGCCACTGGTACATTAATTCTTCATAAGCACCCTTTGTATCTTTTCTGTATAATTTAAACGGAATTGTTGATTCATAAACAAGTTTGCCAACTTCTTTTTGTCCGGAGGTGTTATTAATATTGATAAGTTTTATACAGGCATTCAGATAATATTGCTGAATAAATGTCCCCTTTTTTAATCCGCTTTGCAAGTATTCTATTTCAATTTTATAAATAGAATGAGGGGCTACTATGCTATCTGCATTAAAAATTGAATCAAGCAATGAATCGATCGGTTTTTTAAATAAATAGTAATAATCTACCGGGACCACCAGGTATTTTTTTGTTTCGGAGATATCCAGTACATTCGATGGTACTTGCCGTTTGTCTTCAAAATTGTATATTTGGAACTTTTGATTTTTCAGTTCCGGGTTTTTAGATACTTCCAAAAAAACCGAATCACTTTTGTATTTCTGTGCTTCGGTAGGAAAAAACATAATAAAGAGAAAAAAAAGCTTAACTATAATGAATTTATTCATTGCATAAATTAATTTCGCAACAACAGATAAAATATTATACCAAATATAAAAAATGACCTGCATAATTAAACCCTGTTTTACAATACTTATTGTTTTGTTATCAACAATTGGATTAAATGCATCGGATTCAATACCAGATTATTTATTGGACAGCAGCTATGTTGATACCACCATGTCAGTTGAACAAGAACTTCAGACTTACCTGTACCACCTGAATGTTGTGGTGGAATTTCAGAATTACCAGATTGCCAGGCAACAATTAATTATTATGATATTGTCCGGTATTCTTATATTGTTTATTACAATTATTATTATAAGATGGCTATCCAGAAGATTTGAACGTAGTATACGTTTGTTTAAGGTTAAAAAACATGAACAGGCCCCGGCATCTACATTAAAAAGTATTTTTAATTTCTGGAAGGTAAAAGATTCACTAAAATCCATTCAACAAAAATTATTGTTGGATGAGGGGGAAACGGTTAGCTTTGATAAAATGTTGGAAGTAGCTTCTGCTTATGGAATGGAAGTACATGTGTTAAAAGGAACGATTAACGATCTGTTGTCTTGCCTTACATATCCGGTAATTGCCATATTTCATAACCATATTTCTATAGTTTACAAAACAAAAAAGGATAAATTATTTATTGCTGATTCATTTTATGGGCATTTACATTTAACCCCCTACTATTTTGCCAACAACTGGTTTACTGATGCAAAAAATGAAAATGGCGTATTTGTGGCCATGATTCCAGGAAAGGAGAGAGGCCGAAAAGTGGAAAAATACAGGATAAAGCTTGCTGAAATGGAAAATGTGGATAAAAGGGTAATAAAGCAGTTAAGAATACATTAGGGCTGCCTGGAAAAGTGAACGGTTAAAAAAAGGAATACGTTTTGTAATTAGTTATAAATTGTTGCCAGTATTTAACGTCTTATTTGATTCCCCTTTTACCTTTCCATTCGAATAATTGATTGCCCAAACAAGTAATCTACAGCTTTAGTAGACAAAATTAATATTGGGTTTATGAATCAAAGCTATAATAAACCAGTCTTTGTTGGTTTCTGGGAAATCGCCAATTTCTATAAATCAACCGCGATTGCACTCTCCATTTCTTCGCCTCTTTCCTTAACCTCACTCGGGTATTATTATTCGGTGTGAAATGAATTTTCACACTAGCTTTTGTATTTTTAATCTTTATCTTTTTGATTATCCCATATTGTTTATACATAGAATTATTATTATTACAATTGTGTTCTTCAAATTCAACAATTCCGTTATTTACGAGATAATATCCTGATTCATGAAATAACTTGTACATATCGATATCTACTCCGCCAAGATTAACCATATATTTGTTTATAACCGAATCAGTCAATACTACTTCCAGCAACTTAGTCTTTGACTCCTGAGCTGATGTCACCAGTGAGAGAAGAAATACACTCATAGAAATTAAATACTTCATAACATTTCATTTGGTTTAAAGTCCTATGACGATCAACCATCTTATTTTGTTACAGGCTATTTTGTTTTAAATGTACAATTGATTATGGTATTTGAATCAGGGGGGCCGCATCCATATTGGCGGCAACAACTAAATCGAAAAATACAGGATACGGAACAAGAATTAATAAACCAACCCGGCAACTAACTTTTTACTTATTTTCCTGGTTATTCAACATTTGATAAATCTTCTCAATAGATTCATGTAGGTCAACACGCATTTTTTTTGTATATGGGTTGAATTTTTGTAAATCCAAAAATAGCTGCCAGCTATCGTTACAAGTTTGTTCAATTATTTCAAGTAATTTGCGATAACCAAGGGTGTTTATTTTGGTTGATTTTAACTGAAGGTCTGCTAAAACCCTTCCAATATAATGGGTTATACCTTGCGAATAAGCAACCATTTTATCATGTTCATCCGTTGTCATAACTTCTGTTCGCATTTTTTTATTTGCGAAATAATTCACCCAGTCATCAAACAAAGTATCTTCGGCATTAACATTACACATAACCATTGGTAAATCAGAATTGACCCTGAAATAAGAATCTGGCCCAAACATGGGGTGCGTGGCAATTATTTTGGTACCAACAGGAAGGTTATCCTGC
>JBNLCS010000885.1:0-2969 GCA_050303935.1 Bacteroidales bacterium | reverse complement strand
CCCGGCATCACCACCGGCAACATTCACAACATAAGGTGCCAATAATTCGTTAAACATTGTTTTGAGTAATGAAGCCTTCTTGCGATAGCCTTTGTTCACAATATCCTTATGATCGTCAATCTTGTTGTTGAGTAGCCATGCGGCCTTATGCTGATTAATTAAAGAGGCACTAAAACCAATGTCAGAAGTTCGTTGAACCAAAAGATCACAAATTTTATAATCAAAGCTATGCAAATACCCAATCCGTAAAGCCGGGGCTATTACCTTTGAAAGAGTGCCTATTTCAAATACCAGTCCTTGCTCGTCATACCTGAGTCCGGAAATCGGTTTTTCAACCTTTCTGTTATGAATAATATCCTCGTAAGCCTTATCAAATATCACAGGTATTTTTCTGCCAGCCTTTTTGCTAATATCATGCACCAAGGCAACAATCTCTTTTTTTCGCCGGTTGTCCATAACTTTTCCGGTGGGATTATTTACCGTAACAATGTAAAAAAAACTGATCCGGTTGATATCAATCTTTTCCATTACATGTTTTAATTCCCCGATATTTATTCCATCATTGCCTTCTTTAATTGGTAAGAGCTCAAACCCTTTTCTTTTTAATGAGTCTGTAAATATGTAATAAAACGGATCGGCTGTGATTACTATCCCTTTTTGTATAATATCACTAAAAGCATCCAAAATACTGGTTGCCCCATTAGCCCCAACAATAGTTTTAAGCTGGGTAAAATCCCCTTCTGTTAAATCGCCTATATGGTTTCTTAAATAATAATTGCGAATTGCCTGGATAAGGTGGGGACATCCTTCGGCACCACCATAATTAAACGGACTTTTATGTTTTCCCTTATGGTTATTTATTTTTTTTAATGATTTAAGAATAGAGTCGGCAGGGATAGTTGCATCGTTTACATACCCCACCCCAAGGTTTATATCTTTTTCAATCCTAAAATCTTTTGCATATTCTGCTGTGAGTTGGTTTACGGCCGAAATTTTGTTTAGATTTTCCCCATATGCCGATAATGCTATCTCCATTTCTTTTTTGCGTAAAATTAGAAGAATTAATTCGTATGGCAAGCAAACCCCATCTCCGGCGTTGCAATAGTCAGAAAATTCCTCACCCTGCAAAAGGTGGAACCACAGATTTCAGGCTTCGCAACCCTAAGACAGCAGAGTTCACAACCAATTTGAGTACCCCTTGTAGATGGGCTTTTCGTATCCGTTACAGGTTTTTCCCGCTAAGGCTAATTAGAAAGATTACAAATAACGGTTCGTGTTAGCCATATTTATCACATTTGTTTCTATTTAATTAAAAGAATGCATACATTTAAACCTATTATTAACATCTCAATATTTTATATAACGAAATGGTGCCAGAATTAAGAAAATTCTAGTACAATGTTGCAGGGGAACATCTAAATATTGAAAACAAATTACAAAAAAATGAGTCTATTTTATTTCAGAAAATTATTGATAGGTATTACCACGAGTATCCTGATTTTTACATCCTGCACGTTCGATATTACTACAGAAACTACTTTTCATAAAAACCGAACCATGGATGTAGAATTTACCATTGACTTAGAAAAAGCAATGAAGTCCTCGAACAAAGACATCGTAGTAAATATAATTAATGGAGCCATAAATAATGTTATTAAATCACAAAATGAATCATCTGAGAAAAAAATAGACCTGTCATTTATAAAACAAGAAGGCATCGATACGTTCTTGTTAGTAAACCTGGATCTCGATACCCTGGACATTTTCCAAAAAGATTCATTAAAAAATAAATTAAGCCAATTAAAAAACGGTATTCAGTTTTCTTCTAAAGAGCAAGAATATGTTGCCAATATGGTGATGAACGTGATTAATAATGCTCATGTTTATTTTCATATTCAACCATCGAAAAATATAATGAAGGCATCTTTTAAATTTGATAAAATTGCCTATGATGATTTTCAAACAGAAGAATTTAAAAGTATTTTAAAAAAGCTGAAAAAAGACTCTACTTTTCAGTCATTAAATAACCAAGGGTTTCCCAGAATAGAATGGAAAAAGAATAAAATATCATGGGATGGATATGATTCAAAAGACAATCCCTTCGCAAGCCAGGAAGCTGAAACAAATGACAATAAAATTATGCAGGAAACCATGCTAAATTCAGGTATACTAATTATTTATAATTTCCCTGATAAAATACTAAAAAGCAAAAACCTGAATTTTGATGTTTCCGGAGATGGTAAAACCCTCACTTTAAATGGTAGTTTAAAAGATATCATTGAAGGAAAAACAGATATATCAAATAAAGTGAAATATGCAAAGTGATAAATAGATCATAACCCCAACTATCTTTGAACGATTCAAAAACAAAACACAAAACACTCATTTACTGATACTTGTGATATTTAAAAATAATTCATGCAACACGCATATTAATTCAGTATCTTAATAGTAAGTATTTTCTATATCGAAAATAATTACTAACTTAACTAAGGGAGAATTGGATTATACATAGTTTTATTTTTAATATTAATTTAAATAGATTTGATATGAAAGGAACAATTGATTTTGAGTACAATGCGGATAACGATATTGTAATTGCTACCCCTCATTGGAAAATTGAAACACTTGAAGATTGCGAAATATGGTATAATCAGTGGGTTGACTATATTTCTAAATACAACAGAAAAATGGATGTAATAATGATTCTGAATGATTTTAATGTTAATGCCAGCTATTCTGTTGAATGGGGCCATTATAGGGTTAAAGTTCTTAAGGAATACACACGTTATACTTACAGAATTAATCCAAATTTAAGTACAGGTATTTTTATTAAAACCAGTGGGGCCAGGTATAATGCCTCAACAAATGAAGCTAACTCATTGGAAGCTGCAATAGAAGCTATTATGGAAGACAGAAAAAAAGCCGGAATATAGAGACTGTTTAAATTTCATCCTTAAGTTTTTTTA
>JBNLCS010000884.1:0-2884 GCA_050303935.1 Bacteroidales bacterium | reverse complement strand
GAAAAAATACAAAAACAATTATTCGAAAAGCTTTTCAGGGAATATTTTATAAGTCTGTGTTATTTTGCCCAAAAATACCTGGGCGATCTTGATACCAGTAAGGAGGTTGTGCACAACGTTTTCTTAAAGATATGGGAAAATCGCAATACCTTCGACTGGAACAAACCTGCAAAATCATATTTGTTTACTTCAGTTTATAACCAGAGTATAAATCATATCAGGGACCATAAAAAATTTGTTACTTCCTTCAGTAATGAAAATAACGATATTTTAACAGAACAGGGAGAATTTAACGATACCATGGAATTGGCAGAACTGGAAGGAAAAATAAAAACGGCTTTGCAGAAACTACCTGATAAGTGCAAGCAGGTTTTTGAGTTAAGCAGGTTTGAAGGAAAAAAATACCAGGAAATAGCCGGTCAATTAAATATATCTGTTAAAACCGTTGAAACACAAATGTCAAAAGCCCTTAAAATTTTAAAAGATGATTTAAAAGACTATATATACCTGTTTTTAATTTTTATACTAAATAATTATGATAATTTATCAGGGTGATACATTGTTTATGTGTGTTACAGATGAAGCATTATGAATAATGAAAATGGACATATTGACCCGCAAGAACTTTTAATCAAGTACTTTGCCAATGAAGCTTCTGAAGAAGAAAGGCTTAAAATCGAAAAATGGAAGGATATTACGCCACAAAACAAAAAAGAATTTGAAGCCTTCGATAAACTTTGGAATATTTCCGGAAAAGTTTCAGAAAACCCGGATATTAATATTGACTCCGAATGGCAATACATGGAACAGGCAATTAAAAAAGATAATATTCGAAAAATAAATTTTAAAAGAATACTACAAATTGCAGCGTCCCTAGTTTTACTTTCTGCATTTGCGTTATCGTTATATATTAATTCTATTACAAATGTAGAAAAAACAGGTATAGCGCAGGTCGTTTCAAAAAAATTGCCAGACGGATCAAAAATTACACTTAACGCGACATCTAAAATCACATATAAAAAAGGATTTGGTGATGAACACAGGGATATAAAGCTGAAAGGAGAAGCGTATTTTGAAGTTGAAGCAAACCCATCCTTACCATTTAAAATTACAACTGGTGATGCTGTAGTTGAAGTTGTTGGCACTAAATTTAACGTAAGTAATTATAAAGAAGACAAAGGCATTAAAGTAGTTGTTACCGAGGGCAAAGTAAAATTTTATAAAATAAATGAACCCGATCAGGAAGTTTTTATATCAGCCGGTGAATCAGCTATTTTACTTACTAAAAACCAGGAAATTGAAAAAGACGGGGTTCAAGACATAAATGAAGTTGCCTGGATAACACGAAAAGTCGATTTTTATAATACACAACTGTATGATGTTGCCCGGATACTTAACAAAACTTATCACCGTGATTTTATTGTGAACCCTGAAATAAAAGATTGTACGGTAACTGTAAAATTTGAAGACCTGGAGTTGGATATGGTACTTGAAGTGTTAAAAGAAACACTTGACCTGAAGATTACGCGAGATAAAGATAAAGTGCTAATTGAAGGTGAAAAATGTTCCGAATAATTACCAGATTACATATTATATCTATTTTATGCTTTCATTTGTGTGTTTCTTTTTCTCAAGATCCCAACACGCAACAATTCATTTCAGTAAACTATAAAGAAATTACGCTGCAACATGTATTGGAAGACCTGACAAGCAAATTCAATCTGAAATTTTCATATAGTCCCAAAAAAATACCTATGGAATCCACTATCACATATAGTGCCCAAGATAAAACGATTGAAAATGTATTAAATGAAATTTTTGAACTTGCTGGTATTACCTATAAAAAGGTGGGGAATTACATGGTATTAAAAAAAGCCCCTAAAAAGGAATTATACCCGAAACCCGAGAAACCAAAAACAATTACTATTAAAGGTTATATAAGAGATGAAACAAACAAAGAGATAATGATAGGGGCCACTGTTTATTGTCCGAAATATACAGCTGGCACGATGACAAACAACTATGGTTTCTATTCAATGACACTTCCCCGGGGGAGTTTCACATTGCAAGCATCATATCTGGGTTATTCGGTCACAGACAAAAACTTTGATACCAGTGAAGACATAAACTGGGATATTTCACTGGCTCCAGTGGTTAATGAATATGATGAAGTAGTAATATCTTCAATAAACAGGGAACAGATTGTTTTGAATGCGTTGGCCGGACAAACTTCTATCAAGCCTTTTGAAATTAAAAGACAAACCTCGGCCATGGGCGAAACGGATGTTTTAAAATCGTTGAACAACTTGCCCGGCATTAGTTTCCAGAACGATGGATCAAGTTATTTTTATGTTCGTGGAGGCAACCGTGACCAGAATTTGATTTTGCTTGATGAAGCTACTATTTACAACCCCTCTCACCTATTTGGACTATTTACCCCAATTATTCCTGATGCCGTAAAAAACACTGAAGTTTACAAGGCAGATTTTCCTGTGCAATATGGCGGACGTTTGTCTTCGGTAATCGACATACGCACCCGTGATGGAAACCTTGAAAAATTTAAAGGGGATTTAAGTATTGGCCTCATTGCGAACAGGTATACATTGGAAGGGCCATTTAAAAATAAAAGGAGTTCATATTTTTTTTCCTACCGAAGGTCTCATTTTGGATTTGTATTTAAAAAAATCACACCATCCATTCAACGTTTCTTTTTCAATGATTTCACCTCAAAATTTAACATACGGCTGGGGGCAAAAGACAGGTTATTTATTACCTTTTATGCGGGCAAAGACCTTTTCCTGAACCAACAAGATGATAATACAAACGGACTGGAATGGGGCAACGCATCTCTTACATTACGATGGAACCACATTTATGGACAAAG
>JBNLCS010000883.1:0-3144 GCA_050303935.1 Bacteroidales bacterium | reverse complement strand
TCATTATAATTTTTTTTAAATTTAAAATCATATGTAAAATTAAATATCTTTTTTCAATTAGTCGTGTTATCATTATATTACTTACTTGATTTAACATTTTTACAACTTTTAAAAGGCAATAGCTTAATCGCCCGTAGCAATGTCATTATTTTTAACTTGTTTTTTCTTTTCAATCATATCCAATACCGAACTACCAAGCAAATAACCAAGTAATCCGCCATACAATGTTGTATTTAACCACTTGGATGTAATGGGACATGTACCCTTGCTGCATCCAATAAAATACCAGTACGCATATCCTGCTATTCCTCCTACTAAAATAAAAATTAATGAACTAATTATTTTCTTTTTCACGTAAATTAGATTTAATTAAACATTTGTTTTATAATAAAATACATTTAGCATTTGTACTATTTGATCGTGGAACATCCATGTTATGTTCATGTCTTTGTTGTGAACATCTGTGCTTGGATGTTTTATATACCTATTACTTTGTATTTGACTGTTAAATGGCCTACCCCATATTTTTTATTTAAAATTCACATTTTCATCTACAAGAACTATACCAAATATAAATATATGTAAATATATACATATTTTAGTGTTATTTTTTTCTTTTAGTTAATTTTAACAAAAAAGGCATTTGAGAAATACAACTCAAATGCCTTTCAATGGCTAATATATCTATTTAACTTTACATCTTTCCTGTTCCTCTGCCAGACCGGGAAGGGCCAAAACCCCCCATTCCTTTTCTTCCTTTTAGCATATTCGCATCAAAGATCACTTTTTGTTCATCATTAAGCAATGACCTTACCTTCATTCGATGGGATATCCTGCCTTTTTGAATTGCCGTCCTGGTTTTACCCATGTCTTCAATTACACTGTTTATGGCCTTCATATCAGGATTATCAGCAATCAGCAACGTATTTAATTTCGCCCTTTTCTCCATAAGCTGTGTATTTAAATTCAGCATTTCTTTTCTATGGGGTATTTTCAGATTTTCTATTTCTGTTTTCTGGTCTTCAGTAAGGTTTAACAATTGTTCACAACGCATCCCACCATGCCCGTAGCCAAGTTTATTTCCCCTTCCTTCTCCTTGCCCATATCTGTTCGGTCCACCTTGCGCAGCTATAATCCCACTGGTTAAAAAAACCATGAATAATACAGACTTAATCATTACATTCCTGTTTAATTTATTATTTTTCATTTTTAACTTTTTTTAATTTCTATTATTATTCCAATGTGCCCCACCACGCTGCATACCTCTAAAATCACCGGGCCCTGGTGAATTTCGGTCTACAACGTAATTTATATGCATCATTAATGTTTTCAATTGTTGTTCATTACAAATATTCTTTATATCTACAAAATGCTTAAATACTTCTTTTTTTAGCTCAGTTTGGTATTTCCCAAATTGTACTGCCAAAGAATCAATTATATTGGTATCGGCCTTTTCCTGTGAAAGCTCGTTGACAATATTTATTCTTAGGTCATGCATTTGTTTATATATGCCACCAACATTTTTTTGATGTTCATTCCTTATCGCTTTGAATTCTTCCATTTGTTTCTCATCAAAATTTAGCTGTTCTACTAATCCTCCCCTCATTTTATCAGGCCATTTAATAAAATTCCGGGAATTGAATGCCGGTTTATCACGGGGTATTTTCTTTATACTGACAAACACTGTAATAAAAGCTGACAAATTGGCAACCAATAGTATAATTACTATCCATATCAAATAATTCTTAATTTCCGTTTTCATCGCTTTGATTTTTATTTAATAAAATATCAAATGTTTCCATATGAAGGTCCTCTGCCAATATTTCATTGTATAATTCTTCCGGAGTATTGGTAATTTGATATTGGTTTCCAAAATAATTTCCGGCAATATAACCTGAAATAACACCAGCAATCAAAAATACAGCAATGGAAGCAGCTATAGCAATACTTTTAAAAGGGTACCCCCTTCCCACCGGCTTTTGTGTATTACTTAATTTATACAATATATCATCATAAATGCTTTGCTTCTTTATATTTGCCTTATCATCTTCAATTATATCAAACAAATCTGACATAGCCTTGTATTCCAGGTTGCAGTTATCACATTCTTTAAAATGATGATATATTTCTTCTTTTTCTTTTTCAGAAAGACCATCAAAATAAAGTTGTTCAAATTTTATTTTAACTTCACCGCAATTCATTTTGTTTGTATTTATATTATTATAGACACCGTTTAATTTATTTTCTTGCATTAAATACCATTTTTTTTATAGAAATTTATTAATTCCTTTTGTAAAAAAGACTTAGCCCTATGAATCAAAGACTCTACTGATGATAATGAGGTGTCCATTATTTCAGCTATATCCTTATAGGACAAATCTTCATACTTATTAAGGATAAAGGCTGTTCTTTGCCGTTCCGGCAAACCATTCATGGCTTGAAAAATTATTTTCTTTTTATAATTCTTTTCATCTTTGTCATCATAATTATTTTGATGATTGTTTGTTTCCACATTTAATTGGTTTAAATCAGGATTTAGTGCCAATACCAGGTTTTTTTTACTTTTTTTCGATCTAATAAAGTTTAGTGATTTGTTCGCGGCTATCCTGTACATCCAGGTAGATAATTTAGAATTGTATTTGAACTTTTGAATAGACTGGTATATTTCCATAAACACGTCTTGTGCAAGGTCCCTGGCATCTTCGTTGTCCCTTACAAAACCGTAACACGTTCTGATTACATTTTCCTGAAAAGTTTTTACGAATATTTCAAATACCTTGTGGTCACGATTTTTTAGACCTTTAACAAATTCTTCCTCTGTCATTTTGCATTAGATGTTATAAGTAAGACACAGACAGAAAAAATTTCTTGCGTAGAAATATTGAATTTTATTAAACTTATTATAAATAATTATTTAAAAGATTTTAGCTGAATATCAATTCCGGATTCAATTTTAAAATCCTCAACTTCATCCTCCATGTCAGGATCATTTGGATCATAAAACCATGACACCTCAATTTCCCCCCCTCCATTTTTATATTCTCGTAAAAGATCAAGTATATCCAGGAGTGACCTTGACGAACTGGTATTAAAATACGTTAATTTTATATTAAAAATAATTTTTTTTCTTTCTGTGATAAACTT
>JBNLCS010000882.1:0-5307 GCA_050303935.1 Bacteroidales bacterium | reverse complement strand
GGCTATGAAAAGCAATTAATTAATGTTAATAACAGATCTGCAATTGATATATTATTGAAACCGGTTACATCTGCACTAGATGAAGTAGTGGTTACCGGTAAAAAAATCGGAAACGATGGGTTTACTGTTGTACGTGACAGAGCGCAGGCTGTGGCACGTATTGAATTAAAAGACATGGAATCAAGCATGACAACTTCGGTAGAGGAAATGTTGCAGGGAAGGCTTGGTAATGTTGATATTACAGCAGTTTCGGGGGACCCGGGTGCAGGACTGAACATCAGGATCAGGGGAACTGCCACGTTAAATGCAAGAAACAGCCCACTGATAGTGGTAAACGGAATTCCTTATGATGCACAAACACAGGATTTTGATTTTGCCAGCGCCACCCAAGAACAATTTGGGAACCTGATTGATGTGGCACCAGAGGATATTGAATCCATTGAAGTATTAAAAGATGCCGGTTCAAGTGCAATATGGGGTTCAAGGGCTTCAAACGGGGTTTTAATGATCAAGACCAAAAGGGGGGCCAAATCAAAACCAATTTTTGAGTTCACCACAAAATTAACGGTTGCACATGAACCCGATCCTGTCCCTATGCTAGATGGTGGTGGTTACGCAAAATTGATTGCTGAATCTCATTATAACCTTGAATCAAGAAATCAATTTTTTCAAGAAAATTCCAGGGCCAGGGAAATCGCCTTCGATAAAAACTGGGAGGAATATTATAACTATGCACAAAACACCGATTGGATTGACGAAATTAACAGGGATGCAATAAGTAACCAACAAAACTTTTCTGTAAGAGGTGGTGGTGACAAATCCAGATATACGCTTTCAATGGGTTATCAGAAAGATAATGGGACTACCATTGGGACGGATCTGGAAAAATTGAATTTTAGGACATCTTTCGATTATGACATATCAACCAAGTTGAAGTTTAACAGTGATGTGATGTTTACAAGATATGATCAGAATGCGAGTTACGATGTCAATTTAAGGTCAAAGGCGTATAGAAAAATGCCGAACTTATCAGTATATGTAAGGGATACCAGCAATAATGTTTTTGATGAGTATTTTACCCCTTCCGAAACACTGCAGGGGATTTCTACTGATATGTATAATCCGGTTGCACATGCTAATTTGGCCAAAAGTAACATTGTAAAGGATAATTTAAGAACAAAATTTGATATCCAATATACCATATTGCCACAATTAACAATGCTTTCTTCATTTACCCTTGATATTTTTGACGAAAAAGGCGAGAAATTTCTGCCATATAAAGCTATTGGGTTTAATTATTCTGACAACAATACGAACAAGGCTGAAGATAATTATAATAAAAAAACCTCGTTGTTTAATTTTACAAAACTGATTTTTCGTCCTAATTTGGCTGATAATCATGATTTGGCTATCATGGGTCAATTTGATGCAGAGGGTACAATATCAAAGAGTTTTTCTGTTTCAACCAGCCGTTCGGCTTCTCCATATGACCAAACAACTATTAATAATTCAATAAATGGTATGTCTGCCAATTTTTCAGAATACCGTTCCACAGGATATTTTTTAAGTGCGAATTATAAATTCAGGGACAAGTATATCATTACACTGGGTTCTAAAGTGGAAGGTACTTCAAAATATAGCCGTGAAGCAAGATGGAATTTATACCCATCGGTATCCTTGGGTTGGCGTATTTCAGATGAATGGCCTTTGAATAAGACGGAGTTTATAGATAATTTCCTTATTAGGGGAAGTTGGGGAGAATCTGGAAATAACACGTGGGAAAATTACTTGTATTTTAGTACATATAGCGCGGGATCGAATTTGGCATATTTATCAATTCCCGGTGTACAGCCCAATGGAATTGAACTAACCGGATTACGACCTGAATCGGTTGAACAATATAATTTAGGTTTTTCATTTTCAGCGTTTAACTACAGGCTTGTAATGGAATTTGATGTTTATGATAAAATTACCTATGATTTGTTCCTCATGAATTCCAGGATTCCATCTCAATCTGGGTATACAGGTTTACACAGGAATGATGGAAAGTTAAAAAACAAGGGAGTTGAATTTTCTTTCGATTATAGGATAATTGAAAAGACAAACTTTAAATTGAGTACGAATTTTAATATAGCACACAATCAAAACATTGTAATCGAGTGGCCGGAAAATTACGGACAGTTTTATGGAAACATGCTTGAGAATGGCAATTGGCGCCTAATTGTGATGCCGGGATATGCCATGGGAGGATTTTTTGGATACAATTTCCTGGGAGCCTATCCTGATGAGGAAAGCACGTATGTAAGGGATGAATCAGGAAATTATATTTATGCCATTGGTGAAACTGATCCTATGAAAATGGAACACGGGGGAACCGGTGGGTATGTATACAAACCCGGAGATTCACGTTATGAAGATAAAAATTTTGATGGTAAAATAGATGATCTTGACCTGGACTACATGGGAGATACAAATCCTGAATTAACGGGAGGGTTTGGCCCACGAATACAATATAAGGGTTTGGTATTCAATATGTTTTTTTATTACAGATTGGGACAGGAGATTATAAACCAAACCAGGATGGATACCGAAAAAATGTATAATTATGATAATCAAAGTACGGCTACCAATAGTCGTTGGAGAACCGAAGGTGATATTACCCAAATACCCAGGGCCCTTTATAATGAAGGTTATAACTGGTTGGGTTCATCACGTTTTGTTGAAGATGGTTCATTTATGCGTGTAAAATCGGCATCTTTTAGTTATAACTTACCAAGTTCAATTATGAAAAAAGTTAGTTTATCAGAAATGAGGGTTTATTTAACTGGTTATAACTTGCACACGTGGACTAATTATTCGGGACAAGACCCCGAAGTTGGATTGCCTGCCAGACCTGATCAGTTACCAAAAGATTTTAGCAGGACACCGCCAAGTATCAGGTATACGTTGGGTATAAATATTACATTTTAATGATTGGAGGTAATAAAATGAAAAAAATGAAAAAAATGCTAAAAGCTAAATATATTATCCTCGGTTTGCTGCTATTAATGGTTGCGATGAATGGTTGCAACGAATGGCTGGATATTGAACCTGAAAATGATTTGATAAAACAGGAATTCTGGAATTCAAAGGAAGATGTTGAAGCTACGTTAGCAGCAACATACGATGCATTAAGAGGGACTTTTATTAAATCATTTATATATGGAGAACTTAGGGGCGATATGGTTTCATTTAGCGGAGGAGGAGACCATATACCCGATTATAACCGTATTGCAGAAAATGATATAACGTCTACAAATAGCGTAGTTCGTTGGGATGAGTATTACAAGACAATTAACCTGGCAAATACGGTTATGTATTATGCACCGATAGTACAAGAAAAGGATAATACCTTTTCTGATGGATACCTGAATAGCATTGAGGCAGAGATGCTGTTTATACGGTCATTATGCCATTTCTATCTTACCCGGCTTTGGAAAGATGTCCCGATAATGATCAGGCCTTCTATTTCAGATACAGTTGATATTTACCAGCCAAAAAGTAGTGAAAGGGAAGTTCTAAATCAAATTGTAAAAGATTTAAAAAGGGCAAGTGCATTGGCTTACACTACACAGTATGCTAAAATACCTGAGTTTTATAAAGGAAGGGCCAATAAGTATTCTATTCAGGCTCTTTTAGCGGATGTGTTACTCTGGTCGGAAAGATATGATGAAGCAATCGTGTATTGCGATTCTTTAATTAACACGAAATTGTTTAGGATGGAGTCTAGAAATAATTGGTTTAAGATTTATTATCCAGGAAATTCTTTAATTGAAAGCTTTTTCGAAATACAATTTGACGATGAATTGGAGACACAGGAAAATCCGATGTATATTTCATTAATTAATTCCATAAAAGTCGAAACAAAACTGAAAAATGTGTTTGAAAAAGATGACATAAGGCTTGGTGGGAACAATGATCCTGTTTATAAATATTATGGAATAAATAAAAGTACAGAAAGATCTGATAATGAACGGGATGCTAATTTCATTTATTACAGGTATGCTGATATTTTGTTAATTAAAGCCGAGGCATTGGCTGAAATAAATAAAATTGAAGATGCTAACTATCTGGTTAGACAGGTTGCCGAAAGGGCAGGACAGGTTCATAATAGCGTGTTGGAGTATGAGGGTTTTATGACTGCGCTTATGAATGAAAGGGCCAGGGAATTTGCTGTTGAAGGCAAACGGTGGTTTGATTTATTGCGTTGGGCAAAGAAAAGAAAATTTGAAAACAAAAAGATTATCATGGACATTCTTCTTTCAAGGGCCTCTAATGCCCAAATGAGGGCAATCTTAAGATCAAAACTTACCGATACAATGGCATATTACCTGCCTATATTTGAAGATGATATTATTTATAACAGTAAATTGGAACAGAATCCTTATTATGAAAGATAGTATAATTAGTAGTATTTAATCAATTTACTAAAAAGAAAGTATAATGAACAATATAACATACAACATACAAAAAATTAACAATAGGATATTGTTGATTATAACACCAATAATCTGCTTAACGATTTTTGGTTGTTATGATAAAATAGATGAGTGGCCAATTCCACCCGAAAACCAGGTAATTACGGAATATGTGGCAACCCATCCGGAATTTTCAGAGTTTGGTAAAATTCTTGATTCAACTGGTATCAAAAACTTGTTAAGGGTACGGGGGCCGTTTACGTTGTTGTTACCCACAGATGAAGCAATGGAGAATTTTTACCAAGAAAAGGGTGTTCAGTCTTTTTTAGATTTGGATACGGCATATTTAAAAGATTTGGTATTTAATCATTTGTTTCCTGAATTAATTGCTACGGATAATATTGGTTTTGGTGCCTTATCGTCTAAAAATGCTATAGGGGACTATATCACATCAGAATTTGACGGGGCAGAGATTATTTTAAACAAAGAGTCAAAAATCATTAAACGGGACATTGTAACATCCAATGGATACATTCATCAAATTGATAAAGTAATTGATGTTGTAAACGATGATATTTTAACAACTCTTAAAAACACACCGGGTTATTCCATTTTTGCGGAAGGGGTTGAAAGAACCGGGATGACGGATACATTGCAAACCATATCCTTTCCTTATGGTGATATTACAGTACGAAATTATTATACAATATTGGCTGTACCGGATACGGTTTTTGAAAGATATAATATAAATAGTATAGATGAACTTATAGAAGAATATTCAACAGGCGATGATTTGAGTGACCCGGAAAATGGCTTTTTTAAATACATAGAATTTCATATTTTATCAAAT
>JBNLCS010000881.1:0-2167 GCA_050303935.1 Bacteroidales bacterium | reverse complement strand
TTTTTGCGGATACGACGTTTAATTTTTTTTCTTCTTTCTACTTTACTAAAAGCCATTGTCTTCAGTATTATATATTATTTAGCTGCAGCTTTACCTGCTTTTCTTCTTAATTCTTCACCTACAAACTTGATACCCTTACCTTTATAAGGTTCGGGTGGACGAAGTGACCTGATTTTTGCAGCCACAAATCCGATAAGTTGTTTATCAGCACTTGTAAGGGTTATTATTGGGTTAGACCTTCTTTCAGTAACTGTTTCCACTTTAATTTCTTTCGGTACTTCTAAAATAATATCGTGTGAATAACCTAACCCAAACACTATTTGTTGTCCTTTTGCTTCAGCACGGTAACCAACCCCTACTAATTCTTGTTTTATTGTATACCCCTCAGATACACCAACAACCATATTGTTGATCAACGATCTGTAAAGGCCATGAATAGCACGGTGTCTTTTTTGATCCGTTGGACGAATAACTTCCAGTGTATTTTCTTTTATCTCAACTTTAAGATCTGGATCGATTTTTTGTGTTAAATCCCCTAATGGTCCTTTTACTGTAACTTGATTGCTGTTATCAACTGTTACAGTTACTTTATCCGGAATTGTAATTGGTAATTTTCCAATACGTGACATTTTATTTTCCTCCTTTTAAAATACGTAACATAAAACTTCACCGCCAACACCAAGCTCCCTGGCTTCTTTGTCGGTCATAACACCTTTTGAGGTGGATACTATTGCAACACCAAGTCCATTATAAATTCTAGGAATACTGCCTTTCCCGGAGTATTTTCTTAAACCCGGACGGCTCATTCTTTGAATTTCTTTAATAGCTGGA
Organism: Bacteroidales bacterium; assembly: GCA_050303935.1. Lineage (GTDB taxonomy): Bacteria > Bacteroidota > Bacteroidia > Bacteroidales > JBNLCS01 > JBNLCS01. Next base: position 1,336 of record JBNLCS010000881.1, on the reverse strand, counting down.
GTTTTAGTTTCAGGATGATATTTAAGGGCAATTTTTATTGTACCTTGTTTATCATCTTCCTCAAATTTATAATTAAGTATATATCCCTGTTCTTTTAGAATACGGGTAATATTTACCTTAATATTTGAAGCTGGTATTTCAACTATTCTGTGTTTTGCCATTACGGCATTTCTGATTCTTGTCAAATAGTCTGCAATTGGATCTGTTGTCATCTTCTTTAATATATTATAATTTACCAACTAGCCTTTTTAACTCCGGGAATAAGACCTTTTGATGCCATTTCCCTAAACGTGATCCTACTTATACCAAATTGCCTCATATATCCTTTTGGTCTTCCAGTGAGCTGACATCTGTTATGAAGTCGTATTGGATTCGAGTTTCTTGGTAATCGGCTTAATGCCTGAAAATCACCTTCAGCTTTTAACTTGGCTCTTTTTTCAGCGTATTTCTCCACCAGTTTTGCTCTTCTGACCTCACGGGCCTTCATGGATTCTTTCGCCATATTAGTTTCTTTTTATATTTTTAAATGGTATTCCAAATTCTTTTAATAATGCATAACCTTCTTCGTCGGTTTGGGCAGAAGTAACAAATGTTATTTCCATTCCTAAAATCCGGTTGATCTTATCAATATCTATTTCAGGAAAAATAATTTGTTCTGTAATACCCATGGTATAATTTCCCCTACCATCAAAATTTACCCCTACTCCATTGAAATCCCTGATACGGGGAAGGGCAACACTGATTAACCTTTGCAGGAATTCATACATTCTTTCCCTACGCAACGTTACCTTGGTACCAATAGGCATTTTTCTTCTTAATTTGAAGTTTGAAATGTCCTTTTTGGAAACTGTTTGCACAGCTTTTTGTCCAGCTATGGCCGTTAGCTCTTCTTGAGCAACGTCAATCAGTTTTTTGTCGGCAACTGCATCACCTACACCCTGGTTAATCACAATTTTTTCTAATTTGGGAACTTGCATTACAGATTTATAACCAAACTCCTTGGTCAACGCAGGAATAATTTCCTCGTTATATTTCTTTTTTAATTCAGGTATGTAAGCCATTATTTAATCTCCTCCCCTGATTTTTTTGAATATCTTACAAGTTTATTGTTTGCATTTACTTTACGGCCAATGCGGGTTGGTTTTCCTGATGAAGGATCTACTAATTGTAAGTTCGACATATGCACCGGGGCTTCTTTTTTTATGATACCACCATTCGGGTTTGCTGCATTAGGTTTGGTATGTTTTGATATCATATTTATACCTTCTACAAGTGCCCGGTATTTTTTACGATCAACTTCTAGTACCCTGCCTTGTTGGCCTTTGTAATCACCAGC
>JBNLCS010000880.1:0-2641 GCA_050303935.1 Bacteroidales bacterium | reverse complement strand
TCTCAACTGGAACTTGCGGAATAAAACCTGTTTCTTCAGTACAGGGCATGTATATTAATCCACCATAATAACCATTTCCTAATGATTCCCCGGTCCTTCCACCCATTACCGATGTGTCAACATATACAGGGTAAACAGGGTCTTGTACAGCAATTTTATTATCTAATCCAAATATTTCTAATATATTTCCTGTATCACATTTTGATCCGTCAGAAATAAAAATATCATCAGCACTAATATCAAGTCCCCTATCGGTATATTCATTTTTGGCAATCGCTTCACGCAAGAAAGCATACCCCTGTTCCGGGCCATAGCCTTTGAAGGTATCTTCCTTGGCCATTTCATCTACTCCGTCGTGAAATGCTTTAACAATGGCCGGTGTTAATGGCAAGGTAACATCGCCAATTCCCATCTTAATAATCTTTGCATCGGGATTATTTTTTTGAAATTCATTCACTCGTCTTCCTATTTCAGGGAACAGGTAACCTGCTTGTAATTTTAAATAATTTTCGTTTATCTGTGCCATTTTTATATTTTTGCTGCAAATATAAATTTACTTTAGTACATAGGAAAATTTTAATATCGATGAAGTAACTGAAATGTTAGTTTTAATGATTCTGACAGGGTAAGTAAATACTTTATCTAACGTGAAAAATAAATAAAATAGTACAGATGAATTACGTTTATGCGGAAATAACAAAAGAGAGCAATTTTTTTGGAAATTCCAATCCTGTTGAATTAGCAAAAAAATATGGCACACCTCTTTTTGTGTATAGTGAGAATATATTAAGGGAGCGTTGCAGGGAATTAAAAAATCTGGTAGATTATAAGAATTTTGTGGTTAATTATTCACCCAAAGCGAACAGTAATCTCGAATTACTTAAAATAGTCAATTCAGAGGGCCTTTATGTTGATGCTATGTCTCCCGGAGAAATTGCTGTTAATTTGAAAGCCGGGTTTAAACCTAGTCAGATATTTTATATTAGCAACAATGTTAATGAAGCAGAATTTAAATACGCGATTGATGCGGGTGTAAAAATTTCAGTGGATTCTGTTTCTCAGCTTGAAACATATGGGAAATTAAACCCGGGAGGTAGGGTAGCTATCAGGATTAACCCGGGCGTGGGTGCCGGTCACCATAAAAAAGTAGTTACCGGGGGTAAAAAAACCAAGTTTGGTATTGAAATGAAATTTATACCCGAAGTAAAAGAAATCCTTAAAAAATATGACCTTACGCTTATAGGTATAAATCAACATATTGGCTCATTGTTTATGGAGGGTACTACATATGCACATAGTACGGAGACCATATTGTCACTGGCCAAAGAATTTAACACACTTGAATTTGTTGATCTTGGGGGGGGATTTGGTATTCCGTATAAAAAACAGGATGGTGAAAAACGCCTTGACCTGAAAGAGCTGGGTACGCAGCTAAGTGGGGTAATTAATAATTGGATCAGGGAGTACGGTAAAGAAATACAAGTAAAAATTGAGCCCGGAAGGTATATTTCTGCAGAATGTGGGATAATACTGGGGGAAGTTAACACGGTGAAATATAATTACGACCTTAAATACATTGGGACTGATGTAGGTTTCAATGTTAACATGCGGCCAATTTTATATGATTCACATCACGATATTGAAATTTACCGGGAGTCGGATGTAAAGTCAGACAAAATAGAGTCGGTACGAATCGTGGGTAACATTTGTGAAACAGGGGATATACTTGCCAAGGACAGGATATTACCGGAAATTTTTGAGAAAGACATAATTGGTGTGCTTGATTCGGGAGCGTATTGCTTTACGATGTGCTCTAACTATAATAACAGGTTAAAACCAGCCGAAGTACTAATAGATGGAGATGGTAACGACAGGTTGATCAGGAGAAGGGATACCATAGATGATTTGATGCGAAATTTTCTGTAATAGTTTTAAGATGAAAATAATCGATATGGAGAATAACTTTTTTGTAAAATCACACGGTCTTGGCAATGAATATATTGTTTTAAACAGTGAAAAAATCACATTCCCTTTAACCACAAATGCAATAAAAAGAATTTGTAATATTCACTTTGGTATTGGTTCGGATGGGATTGTTATGAAGGTGCCCACCGATAAAGCCGATTTTGGCTTTAGGGTATACAATCCTGATGGCTCCGAAGCAGAAAAAAGCGGAAATGGCTTGCGCATTTTCTGTAAATACTTGTATGATTATGGATTTACATCATCAAGTGAGTTTTCTGTTGAAACGCTCACAGATGTGGTATATGCCAAAATTGTTAAAGAACAAAATGGCAAAGCTGAAATTATTACTGTTGACATGGGCAAAGCAAAATTTACCAGTCGTGAAATCCCTGTTGATTCTGACAAACCAGAGTTTATTGGTGAACGGATACTTGCCGGTGACCAGGAATATGAAGTGAACTGTGTTTCAGTTGGAAATCCACATTGTGTGGTAATTAAGAACGAATTGGATGAAAAGGAAATTAAAAAATATGGTCCGCTGCTCGAAAATCATGAGAAATTCCCAAACAGGATTAACGTACAGTTTGCCAAAGTATTATCAAGAAATGAAGCACAGATTTTAATCTGGGAACGGGGTGCAGGATACACGTTAGCCTCAGGGAGTTCTTCCTGTGCG
>JBNLCS010000879.1:0-3068 GCA_050303935.1 Bacteroidales bacterium | reverse complement strand
CTAGAGAAAATTAAGTCTGAATATTTCGTGTTACTTAATTCAGATGTTGAAGTTACAGAGAATTGGATTGATCCTATAATTGAATTGATGGACGGTGATAACTCAATTGCAGCCTGTATGCCAAAAATCCGGGCGTATAACAATAAACCTTATTTTGAATATGCAGGTGCATCAGGCGGTTTTTTAGGAAAGTATGGGTATCCTTATTGTAGGGGACGGATATTAACTGAAATTGAGAAAGATTTGGGGCAATATGATGATGTCAAACAGATTTTTTGGGCTACGGGAGCTTGCATGTTTCTCCGGTCGGAATATTATTATAAAGTGGGAGGTTTGGATGGCGATTTTTTCGCACACATGGAAGAGATTGATCTATGCTGGCGGTTAAATAATGCCGGATATAAGGTTATGATTAATCCTTCTTCGGTTGTTTTTCATGTAGGTGGTGGCACCTTGCCAAATGACAATCCGCGTAAATTATACCTGAACTTTAGAAATAGTTTGTATATGTTGTATAAAAATCTTCCACAAAGTAGGTTCAAATTAAAACTAATATTCAGAATGATAATTGATGGCGTTGCTGCCATAAAGTTTTTGTTTGCATTGCAGCTTTCATTTTTTTTGGCAGTTGTGAAAGCCCACATTTCTTTTTGGAAGGAAATTAGAAATTTAAAACATAAGCGTAAATTTGTTAAAAAGATAATGGTTGAAAACCCTTCTGCCACGTTAACAAATCATTTCATTCTCAAAGAATTTTTTCTTAGTAAAAAAGGAAAATACAGCCAGTTAAAATAAATAATTGAAATAATAGGAATTATTTTAGGGGAGGACTAAAATTACCTGTGTCTGTAAATAAAAAAGCTATGGAACAGGTAAACAATAACAAAAATGTAAGCGTATGCTATACGTGTCTATTAAACAACAGATATATAGACAAAAACTGTAAAATCTTTTTAGTTATCGGGTTAATTTTCTTCTTGTCATGTTTTACATGCTCTTTAAATGCACAGGAAATTGTTGTGGATTCTAAAATTACAAATGCAACCGTTTTTTACAGTGGGGCACAAATTACAAGAAAAGTAACTATTAAACTCGATAATGGTAATACTACAATTAAACTAAAACTGTTATCACCATTCATTGACAAAAACAGCATTCGGGTAAAAGCTGAGGAAGGTGTATCCATATTAGCAGTTAATCATCAGATAAATTATATAAAATCAGAAGCACCCGATGAAATGATTCGGGATATACGAAAAAAAATTGGATTGTATGAAAGCGAAAACCAAAAATTAAGCACAAATCTTCAAATCCTGGAGGAGAAACTTTCATTTTTAAAGTTGAATAAAGATTTTGTAAACAATACAAACAATCTGAATTCACAGAGTTATAATGAAATGGCTGAATTATATTCGAAAAAAATAGAGGAAATTTTTTACAAAAAACTGGAATGCAATAATCAGATAAATTCAAATACAAGAAACATTGAATTATTAAAAAAACAGTTTCAGCAAATATTGAATGTTGAAGGTAAGCCTGAAGGAGAAATAGTTATTACGCTTTCTGCAAAAAATAAAATAGAATCTAATTTACAGGTGACATATCTTGTTGAAAATGCAAGTTGGTATCCTAGTTATAATATCAGGGTTGATAAATTGGACCAACCTGTGCAACTGGTATACAAGGCCAATGTGCAGCAAAATACCGGTGTTGACTGGGAAAACGTCAAACTTACATTTTCCAATGCATCACCGAACCGTTCCGGTGTAGTCCCAAAATTATCAGCCTACTATTTGTCTAATCATAAAACTCCTGTATCAGCCATGCAAAAGAGGGTTTATGGAAGCGGGTATATTACAGGAAGGGTAACAGGAATTGATGGAGAACCTTTACCAGGTGTAAATGTGATTTTAAAAGGGACCACAAATGGTACAGTAACCGATTTAAATGGAGAGTACAAGTTTTTTGCACCAGGTAGTGGCACATTAAATTTTTCATATATTGGGTATTTAGCTGAAGATGTATCTATTTCCGGACAATCTGTTTTGGATGTGCAACTAAAGACGGACAGGGTTAGCCTTGATGAAGTGGTTGTTGTGAGATATGGTTCTGATAAAAATATGCATGCAACAGGGGCTGTTTCAACTGTGCAAGTGGAAGAACTTTTGCAAGGTAGAATAGGAGGGATGTCAAATAAGAAAAATATTACACGAAATGAACAAATAAATAAAAATATTGAACCAAAAATAAACGATTTAGTTAATAACACTGTGACATCAAACCCGGTGAATGTAGAATTTGCTATTGAAATTCCTTACAAAGTTGAATCCGGAGGCAAAGAGATAGCCATTGATATGCGTTATTACGAGGTTAATGCTGGTTACGAATACCACTGTGTGCCAAAAATTGATCCTGAAGCTTTCTTAATAGCCAATATTATAAATTGGAAAAAGCTCAATCTTTTGAATGGCAGGGCAAACCTGTATTTTGAAAATACATTTGTTGGCAGGTCGTATTTAAACCTTGATAACCTTAAAGATACTTTGCAGGTTTCCCTTGGCAGGGACCAAAATATAGTGGTCCGGCGTGAAGTTGAAGATGAAATGAACAGCGAAACGCGGGTTGGTAGTAATAAAATAGAAAAAAGGAGTTGGAAATATACTGTAAAGAATAATAATAGTACGATTGCTTTGGTTAAAATTTTTGATCAGGTACCGGTATCTATTGAAAAGGATATAAAAGTTGAAGTGGATGAATTTTCTGATGCTTCATACATGGAAAGTACTGGAATGTTGACCTGGAAATACACATTGAAGCCACAGGAAGATAAGTATTTCAAATTAAATTATAAGATCAAGTATCCGACATATATGGACCTTATTATTTATTAATTGTATAATAGGGCTGGTTAATATTGAATTTTATGTTGATTAGCTGCGAGTAATCAACTTCTCCATCAACAACATGAAATGAAAGCATAAATGTATGATTAAAAATATCATTTGAGGGATGAAAGTAGACATCAAACCGGGCATATTTTTTTGCCCGGTAAATCTTATCCCCGTATA
>JBNLCS010000878.1:0-3726 GCA_050303935.1 Bacteroidales bacterium | reverse complement strand
GTATGCCTCCCTTTCCCTTGAGGGCAGGTTACCTGCCGGTATATTTTATTATACCGAATACGCCAAAGGTTTGGGAAATCAAAATTCAACCCCCTCTTCGGGTTTATATTCAAGCATTTCAAAATCGTTCAACAGGCTGGGGTTCAGTATTGAATTTAAAGATTATAACAAAATAATTTTAGGTTCCGGTATAACCGAGCCCCCTACCCTGGTCAAAGAACATTCATATAAACTATTAAACAGGAGCACACATGTAACCGATCTTTATAATGAAACAGGTTTTCAATGGGAATTATTTTACACATTTTCAAACAGCTCCATGATAACATTGAACACGGCACGTGCTGTTAATGAACCTTTTGACAAATATGTATTCCACGAATATTTTGCAGAATATGGCTTCTATATTGGTAAAAATAACCAGATGAAACTGTTTTTTGATTGGTCAAAAGATGAGTTGTTAGGTGAAAACAAAAGGTTATCCGGAGGAATATATTATTCAGCATACCTGACCAATGGATATTCTACCATTCTTGAAGGCCAATATCAAAATATCAACAGGAAACCTGGTGTTTCCACGGAATATAAAATCAGTAATGTTTTCTCATCTTTAACGGTAACCAAGTCGAATAAAATCTCGATATCGCTGATTTACGAATATTCCAACGATCCGTTTATCAGCGACAGGGCAGATACAGATAAGCGGGAAACCAGCAGGCAATATCCCGCTATTTCGTTCACCTACAAACCAGGGAGCAATGTGAACTTAACTTTTTTTGCAGGCAGCCGAAGGGGAGGCCCTGCATGTACTTCCGGCATATGTTACGAAGTATTGGATTTTGAAGGTTTTGAATTGAGGACAATTATAAAAATATAAATTATAGGAGAATACAATTATGAAAACAAAAGTAGCATTTACGTTATTGGCAATCATGGTATTCATGTTTTGCACAGCACCTTTTGCCTTATCCCAGGATATAGGCTCTAACGCACCTGATTTTACACTTAAATCCCTTGATGATGATAATTTCAAATTATCAGACCATACAGGTAAAGTTATCATGGTTTATTTTTTAGGAAATGGATGTCCTTATTGTAAATCGGCCGGTCCAAAAATTCAGAGTGATATTTACGAAAAATATAAGGACAATGATAATTTCGTTGCCGTTGGCGTTGACACCTGGGACGATACTTCAACAAAGGAAAACCTCACTGATTTTAAAGAAGTATCTAAACTAACATTTACCTTACTTTTAAAAGGTAAAAGCGTAAGCCAGGAGTATGGGACTACGTACGACCGTTTAATGGTAATTAGTAAAGAAGGTAAGATTGCTTACAAGAAAAACACGGCAGCAATCAACACGATTGAAGAAGTTTATGAAGCGATTGGTGAAGAATTATCTGTGGTAACATCGATTGATAATGGTAGCGATAGGGAGCAACTGTCTATTTATCCAAACCCTTTCTCTGATAAACTTACCATAAACTTTTCTGTACAAAAAAATGCAGAAATAAAACTCTTCTTGTACGATATTACCGGTAAAACGGTAAAAACAATTTTTGATGGAAACCTTGATACAGGAAATTATAGTTTCCAGGTGTTCAGGGATAATTTGAAAGCCGGGGTTTATTTTGTTGGTATACAAATAAATGAAAGCATCGCCAGTAGCAAGGTGATCATCATAGAAAATCAGTAGCCAGCTATATTCTACCTAAATACTGTTCTTATATTATCTGAAAGGCACGGTTATTTAAATAGCCGTTGCCTTTTTAGTTATGTAGTAAATAATCTTTATTATTCAATTTACTTACAAATGTTTTTTCACAACGCCGATAACAACATTGCTATCAATGGGTTTTATAATAACATCATCGCAGCCGGCTTGCTCAATTTTTGCAGCATCTTCTCTCATGGCATAAGCTGTTTGGGCTATAACCGGCACATCCGGGCGCATAGATTTTAATTCTTTGGCCACTTCAAAGCCATTTTTCCCGGGCATTTTTATATCCAATAATACCAAATCTATCTGTTTATTATTTTTAAACATTTCAACTGCATCAATGCCATTTTTTGCCCACAACAATTTCACCTTAAACGGTTCAAAAATCTCTTCCAGCAACAAATAGTTATCCGGGTCATCTTCGGCTACCAAAATGGTTTTTTGGCCCCAGTCCTCTTTCACCAAAATGGTTTCTTCTTCCTCCCTGTCATCCCGGCTTCCCGGTTCAACAGGCAATTTTATGTTAAATTCACTTCCCCGGTTTATTTTTGAATTTAATTCAAGTTCAGCCCCCATAAGAGAAACCAAGTTTTTCACAATATGCAAACCTAACCCCGTTCCCTCACCCGACTGATTATCCACATCATATATTTGCCTGAACCGTTTAAAAATAATCTCTTGCATATCCCGGGGAATTCCTTTACCGGTATCTTTTACAAAAATCTCAATTTTTTTACCATTATAAAACCTGTATCCAAATGTAACACTTCCCCTTTCAGTAAACTTAACCGCATTACTCAACAAATTTGTAAAAACCTGCCGTAAACGGTAACCATCTGCGTAAATAACACACTCTTCGTTGAGTAATGGTTTTTCGAGTATTAAATTAACCAGGTTATCTTTGTCTTCATTTTTTAAAACCTCAATATATGTGGTTTTCAGCTCTTCAAGCAATTCGTCCAGGTTAACATTCTCGGGATCAATCTTTAATTCATTGGCTTCAATTCTTGAAACATCAATAATATCATTTATAAGTTGCAACAATTGTTTCCCTTTGCTTTGTATTATATCAATATACCGCTCTTCTTTTAATTTTGTAATATTTGGTCTTTTTAGCATCTCCGTAAAACCAATTATTGAATTCATGGGCGTGCGTATTTCATGCGACATATTCGACAGGAATGAAGATTTTAAACGATCACTCTCTTCTGCTTTAAGCTTAGCCTCATGTAACTCATTTTTTTCCGCTTCAAGCACTTTATTTTGTAGTTCAATACGTTTGTTATATTTATGCAAAAGGGTACTCCCGGTGGTTGCAATAATTGTTGTACCAATTAACATAAAGTTATTATTAACAAAGTAGGCAAAATCTATTGAACCGGTCCCTTTAAAAGGTAATTTTTGAAAAATAACAGCCACAATATTGTAGAACAATACGTTGGTTATGCTAACAAACAGCATTTGCGTTGGCAAAAGTTTAAATACAAACCCTGCCCACAACGCCACCAAAATTAGCCCCACATAATATTCATAGTAGGCAGCTTCATTGGGCCCTGCTATATATACCATGGTTGCAATGCCCATTTGCCCCATTAATACAAGTAGGGTGAACCATATTTTCACATATCGTGTGATGGTCTTGCTGTAACTCAAGACCAGAAAAAGAAATAATCCGGGGGTGATAACAAAAAAACGCAGGACCCACACTTTTTTATAATTTACAGGCAACATAAACCTGTCAACCACACTGAATACGGAATATATTAAAATAGCTGAAAGCAGGCCAATACGGATCTCCCTTGGGCTTATATAATTAACCCCTTTATTTTTATAAAATAAATCAAATAGTTTTAACAACCGGTTTCTACCCATTTTAGGCTTACATAAATTATTATGCAATATAATCATGTTTGTTAAATTTTGAAATAATAATAGTTTTGCAACTCACTTTAATTTACAATAAATTAATGAATACTAAACAAATTGAAATACTTGCAAATAGTTT
>JBNLCS010000877.1:0-6143 GCA_050303935.1 Bacteroidales bacterium | reverse complement strand
AATAAAAATGTATGCAAAGGAATTTGCAATAAAAATAGAAATGAAACAGATAGGAGCCAGGCAGGAAGCAGCAAAAATAGGAGGCTTTGGTTCTTGTGGCAGAGAGTTGTGTTGTTCTACATGGAGAACTGATTTTACATCCATAACTGCCGCTTATGCCCGTATTCAAGAGCTACCTATTAATGCTCAAAAACTGGCCGGGCAGTGCGGTAAATTAAAATGCTGCCTTACCTATGAGCTTGAAACGTATCTGGATGCGCGTGAGGATTTTCCAACGCAACTCATTGAACTGGAAACAGAAGATGGTATTGTTTATCCTGTGAAAATAGATGTGCTTAAAAAATTGGTATGGTATTCCAAGGACAAGAGCCTGACAGGAGAGACTGTTGCTGTTTCAGTAGATAGGATTAAAGAAGTAATCAACCTGAATAAAAGGGGGGTTAAAATAAAACACCTGGTTCCGGTGAAGCAAAAAGAAATCCCAGAATTTGAAATGCAGACCGGTGTGTATGAGGATAATAATGGGAAATCCAAAGTTCATAAAAAAAGAAAAAAGAATAAAAACCGTAACAAAAACAGAAAACAAAATAATAAAATCAAACAATCTTCATAATTATATGTTTGTTAATTAATTCAATTATAAACATTACAGGTTTTGAACCCGTTTTGGTATATCCATACGGGTTTTGTGATTTGTAAATGAATTGCCTGATTTCTGCAAAGGTTTTATATATTTCACTGAAAACCTTTACAGGAATTAGGTTTACCCCGATTTAGAAAATCACTCATTTGGGTGAAGCATGAAACCAGGTGAGATGATTTACTTTATCGAATCCGCATGGAATATGTTTTTTTTTGATTATTGCTTGCGGATTTTGGGAATTGTTTAAAAAAAAATATTTACCAGAATTTTGTAGTATATTATGGAAGAAATGAATGAACAATTAGTAAAAAAAGAAAAAAAAGGTCAAAACGAATATTTGGTGAAAGAAGTAAGGCTCCTTACCGATTCAACTTATGTGTTGAGCCTTGAAAGGGAAGGGGTGGAGTTTATCCCCGGACAATATATGACAGTTGGTTTAGCTGAGAGTAATGAAATGAGGGAATATTCGATATACAGTAGCGTTGATAGTGACAGGCTTGAGTTTTTAATTAAAGAAGTTGATGATGGGGAAGTTTCAAAGCAACTAAAAAATGTGAAACCAGGAGATCTGGTTAAAGCAGATGGCCCGTTTGGATTTTTTGGTATCAAAAAAGAACATATAAATGGAAGGAAACATCTTTTTATTGCTTCAGGAACGGGGGTTTCCCCATTTCACAGTTTAGCACAATCATATCCTGGCTTGGATTATCAAATAATTCATGGGGTTAAAGTGAAAGAGGAGGCATATGAAAGAAATGATTATGGTAAAGGAAGGTACGTTGTTTGCACCTCTCGTGATGAAGGGGGGGATTTTAAAGGCAGGGTAACAGAATATCTGAAGAAAAACCCCGTAGATAAAGATACTCTTTGCTATCTTTGCGGCAATTCAAACATGATTTACGATGCTTTTGACATCTTACGCAATCATGGTGTGCCTTCTGAGAATGTGCACATGGAAGTATATTTTTAACATTCATGGTGGGACAAAAAAAAAAGATAGCTTTTAAAACATTGGGTTGCCGGCTTAATCAGTTTGAAACCGGGTCATTGGCAACACGTTTTAAAAATGAAGGGTACCAACTGGTAAATTTTACTGAAGAAGCAGATGTGTATGTTGTAAATACGTGTACGGTCACCAATCAAAGTGATCACAAATCCAGGAATATTATCAGTCAGGCAGAAAGAAGGGGCAAAGACCCCGTGGTTGTTGTTACAGGTTGTATGGCCGAAAGCAGTCGTCAAAAGCTGATAATGGATGAAAAAATTACGTATGTTATAGGTAATGATGGTAAAAGCGATATATTTTCGGTAGTTGATGCGCATTTTAAAGGTGAGGTATTTAAGCTGCAAGAAGGAAGAAGCGTGTTTGAATACCAAGTGCCTGAAAAAATTTACAAAACCAGGGGCACTATAAAGATCCAGGACGGGTGCGATAATTTTTGTACTTTTTGTATAATCCCTTTTGTACGGGGGAGGGCAATTAGCCGCCCGTTGCAAGAGATAATAAATAATGCAAGGGACCTGATTGAAAAAGGCTACCATGAACTTGTTATTACGGGCGTAAATATAGGTAGGTATAGATACGAAAATTACACCTTTGAGGATGTGATAGAAGCTTTACTGGAACTTGATGGTAATTTTCGTTTGCGTATTTCAAGTATGGAACCTGAAGGTATCGGTGAAAAGTTTTTAGGTTTACTAGACCATCCCAAACTAACCCCGCATTTGCACCTTTGTTTGCAAAGTGGGTCTGACAAAGTGTTAATAAGAATGCGGCGTATGTATAATACTACCCAGTATTTAAATATTGTAGAAAAGGTCAGGTCTAAAATAGGAAATTTTAATTTTACAACCGATGTGTTGGTTGGTTTTCCCGGTGAAACGGATGAAGAGTTCAAAGAAACCCAAAAATTTATTGATAAAGTGGGCTTTGGTCACATTCATACTTTTAAATATAGTGTTCGAAATGGCACACGTGCTGCCAGAATGGAAAACCACGTGCCTGAAAAGTTGAAAGAGGAACGAAGTAAAACCATCAGGGAACTGGGCCATAATCAAATGGTTAAGGTCAGGAAAAGCATGATTGGTAAGGAACAGTTAATGCTGGCTGAACGAAAAAATAAAAATGGTTACTTGAAAGGATATGGTGAGCATTATTATCCAATACTATGTAAAGGTGAAAGTAATAGTATTGACCGTTTTTTTACCGTAAAGATAACCGGCTTGTCAGAAAGTCAGGATTTTTCCCTTATTGCACAACCTGTTTAGTTTATTTGAATAATATCAATGCCGTAATGGTCCGGTAATTTTTTTCCGAGCTATTTCGTATCTGATCTATAAATTTTGAGATCGAGGCTTGCACTGTTACAAAAAGCGGAGTTTACACGGGGTAATTGAGCGTTTTTGAGACAAGCATAACGAAGATATTGGAATTTATAGATTGGACACCCGGCTTTATAGACAAACACCAATTATTACCCAGCGCAACTTTGCGACTTCTTTGCGTAATAACTACAAGAATTATTACGAAGATAATCATTAAGCTTTCATAAAGGTTTGTAAAAAATTTTTAGGCTACTTTGTTTAAACCAAATAAATTAGTAACCGAATTTTATAATTTACACTAACTTTCTGACACGTAAAAACTTTTTCATAATAAACGGAACAATATATTATTTAGACCGTATTTAGAATGTATGATTTTATTTTGTGGTAATGTTTTGTTTATAAATAATTTGTACAATTATTTTTGATTGTGTTAATTTTATAAACAAACCAAATCCTGAATTGTCAATTAGAATTTTCTAAATGAAATCTGCTAAACCTAAAAAAAACTTACATCTTACTACTATCCTTGTTTTGTTTGTGGTGCAACCATTTTTTCATTACGCAAACTCCCAGGATATAGAAAGTATTTCCGAACAGAAACCAATTAAAATAACGGGTGGTGCTTCGGCGTATATGAGTATTTATAACTCTACAGATTCTGTTGGGCGAAGAAGCCCATTTTCGTACACGGTTACAGGCTCCCCAACATTGGTTTTCTATGGTATAACAATGCCTTTTTCATTTGTGTATTCCGATGAGCAAAGTTCTTTTAGCCAACCTTTCAACAGGTTTGGTGTCAGTCCTTATTACAAATGGATAAAACTACATCTTGGCCACCGGAATGTATATTTTTCGCCTTTCACGCTGGCAGGCCATACTTTTTACGGTGCAGGTATTGAATTAACTCCCGGCCCATTGCGTTTTGGGGCCATATCAGGACGGTTTCGGAAAGCTATTGCTGAAGATACACTTATCTATCAGGATACTTTATTTTATAATTCGCCGTTGCCAGCCTATAAACGGAATGCCAATGCTATAAAGATTGGATTTGGTTCTGAGAAGAATTATGTTGATTTTATATATCTGAAGGGTCGTGACGATTCAACTTCCATACCCTACCATCCTGTTAATTATGAGATATATGCCGGAGAAAATGCCGTGTTTGGAATTTCTCACAAATTTATCCTTGCTAAAGGGATAACCTGGAAATCGGATATAGGGATTAGTGCCTACACCCAGGACCTAAGCGCAGAGGGGCCGGATACAAACGACATACCTCTTTACAATACCATTACAAAGATCATCACCCCGAACCTTTCAACGCAATTGTTAACAGCTGCAGAATCAAACCTTTCTTACAAAAGCAGGTACTTTTCAATGCAATTAAGATACAGGCGCATAGACCCTGATTACAAATCAATGGGGACCTATTACTTCCAAACCGATTTGAAACAGTTTACGATTGCCCCTTCATTTATATTGTTTAAATATAAGCTGATGATTAATTCCAGTCTGGGGTTTCAGCAAGACAACCTTTACGAAAGAAAGCTTTCTACTTCTAAAAGAAAAATTGGATCGCTGAACATTAACTACAATGCCAGTCAGAAATTTGGAATTAATTTTCAGTATTCAAACTACGGTATTACACAAAATCCAGCCCTGGTACGTAATTTACCAACTTCTTCCAGTCACAGGTACGATTCAATGCGGATTAGTCAGGTTTCGCAAAACATAGGGTTTTCACCAAGACTTAACTTTAATTCGGAAAAATTTTCCCATGCAATTAATTTATTTATTGGGTATCAGGAGCTAACCGACAACAATGAGAATACTAAGGACCTGTCTGATATGAAATCATTGAATATGAACGTTAATTACAATTTATTTGTGTTGGAGAATAAATTAACTTTTGCTCCATCATTTATATATAATTCATCCAATACCTATTATGGGATTCTTAAAAGTACGGGTATGTCCTTTAATATGGGCAAGCCTTTTTGGGAAGAAAAAATATATGCTAATTCAAATATTTCATTTACCAAGAATTATTTCAATGAATTAAGCAATGGGTATACTTTTAATTTCAACATGAACTGGATGATAAAACCATTTAAAAGTGATAAACAAAGCTTTAATATTAGTATGATTTTTATGAAAAACAGGGCTGAAAATGAAACATTGACAAGGGATTTCAATGAATTTACAGGTAGTTTCGGCTATAACATAAACTTTTGAAAAGAACTGAAATACACATCAACATAATCATGAACAAGTATTAAACAATACAGCCATGAAAAGCAACAAATCATTAATCGTTATCCTAACCATATTTTTTATTTTTCTGATTTTGGCAAATAATACCTTTGCCCAAAGTGTAAGTGTAAACCTCAATCTTTTACCTCCTTACAATCCAAGGTTGTTTACATATCTTAAATATGAGAATAAGGCTATTATAACCCTGGTCAACAATACTGCTACAACGCAAAATGTTAAATTAACGGGCAGGGTTGAAGGTGATAATGGTGTTCTAATTTCAACCAGGGGGAATTACAGGGCTGTATCTCCTATCACTTTGAATCCCGGACAAAGCATGATGTTAAATACAGCCACGGGTAATATGGATTTTATAGCTGAAAAAGAAAATGTTGATATTAGCGGAATAGAAGATTTAAGGATTGCTGTTATCAAAGATGGGCTTTTGCCGGAAGGTAATTATACGATATGTGTTCAGGTACTGGATTTTAACACGGGCCAACCGCTTTCAAGAGAATATTGCTGGCCTTTTGTGATTTCTTATGTGCAACCTCCCGTGCTTATTAACCCAATAAATGAAAGTAGCATAAATAATAACCTTCCGCAGTTTTCATGGTCACCTGCTGTTGGGAATATATCTTCAGGGAACCTGAGGTACGATTTGTATATATTAAAACTAACCGAAGAACAAAACCCGGAGGATGCCATGCGGCAGGCTGTTAACTATAATGTTGGTAATCCGCTTAAAAAAACAAATTTACTATCCCCAAATTATGTATATGCCATGAGCGACTGGCCATTGGAAGAAAATGCAAGGTATGCAGTGATGGTTAAGGCCAAAGATCTTAAAAACCTGCTTTACTTTGCCAACAATGGCGAAAGTGAAGTAAGTACTTTCATATATTCCCCTAAGGGAAGT
>JBNLCS010000876.1:0-8198 GCA_050303935.1 Bacteroidales bacterium | reverse complement strand
GGGAAGGTGGTTCGCTAGGCATAGTAGCCCGCTTCAACGTATTTTGTAACTTGACGAGTGAAAATACCGCAATCCCTTACTAATCAGACTGCCGTCCGTTGCCAGCAATTAAAATGAAGAGATGAGAAACTATCAATTTTTGACTTTATTTTTTTCAGCAATCATATTGTTTGGTTGTACAAAGAATGATATGAATGGAAAATGGATATACTCCCTTGAATATGGAGGGATGGTGTATTCTGGAATGATATATGATTTTGAAAACCTCCCAAATACCAGATATTCATTGCTCAGTAAGAATTATTGTGACACAATTAGTTTAAAAGATTCAGAACTATTCCTTGACACAACGAGAATAGGTACAATAGTCTGGAAAAACAATAATTGTATTGTTATTAAAGGACTAAGAGATTCATTGGTTTTTCATAAAGTACCTGATTTGCAATTAGCAGATTCAATAACTTCAGTTTTAAACTTTTTAACATCTCAACCTATTTTATACAAGGATAACTTCTATAAGTTGAACTATTATTTTGACACAACAATAAACGAAAGAGATTTTTATTATTCCTCATTTAGAAATCTAAATTATGCTCAATACGGACTTGAATACTCAAGCTGGAAATTAGAGACTGTAAATAATTCTATTATTCTATTGAATCAAGACCCTTTTTCGTTATTTCCTAAAAATTTACTTATTACTAATATCACAAATGATAGTATAAGTGGAATAATACTTGGCTTTCCAGAAAACATAAGAGATTCTATAATCAGAGCTATTTCAAGCCAAAAGAATCTTGAATTTGAATACGAAAAATTCTCACTAAAGAAAGTGAAAACAAAAACGAAAGCAGAAATTACACTATTAAAAAAAAGTCTCACATCAAAGAATTGGAAGTTGTCAATAATTGATTCTACATATTTAAGCTATGGTAGAATTCATCCAAGAGAAAAGGCAAGAATATTTCCCAAAAGACTTGATGGGTTAGAATATAATTTTTCTGTTGATAATAATTATGAAATTGCTACAAAAGATAGTACCTACAAAGGAAAATTTGATTTAAGTATTGACGGCAAATATATTATTTTGGACAATGATATGTATTACGACAATTGTATAGAAATATTGGAATTGGATTCTTTGCTAAAAATGAACCAAATTATGAAAATACATGACTCTGATAGAAAATATAGAACATATAATTGTAAAATTGAATTGAAATAACCAATAACGGGGTGTAACAAAAAATAATCAGAAAGAGCCTCACGATAAGTATGGAATTAGTGATTTAAATGCATCTTAATAACAAAATGATCAGATTACGTATTTTAATCACAACAATCGGATTGACTTTAAATATGCATGGACAAAAAGCTGTTCAGAATATCTCTTACGACTATTCTGTCATAAATGACTGGTATATTTATACTTCATGTGATAGATACGATGACAATTCAATAAAGTGCGAGACAGATAGTGTCTTGATTTATACTCCGATAAAGTATTTCATTGACAATAATACACCTGCAGAGGAAGATGCTATGATGGTTTTAGGTTATTCTTCAGTACTAAATGAAATTGATGAACCAAAAATATACAATCACGATTTTGAAAGTGACATATTAAGATTTTGTTGGTTTAAAGACACCCTACCTGTATTCTATCGGATTGAAAAACTAAAAAACGAGATTAAATTGACTTTTAAGCAGACAACTGGAAATTTTGACATCAATACGGGAGAAATAATTACAAACAAAAAGATTGATATTTCGCAAAAAGATTACGATAAACTGATTCAAACTTTGGAATCTGGTGATTATTGGGGAATGGATAATGATTTTAGAATTGTTGGACGAACTGTATTAATTGAATCCTATCTTGATAATAAGTATTATTTCATCAACAAAGACTGGGTGGATATTAAATATAACAAGACAAATAAGAAGATTTTAAAGTGTTTTGAATTATTAGAGAAAATGATTGATTAAAGAATTACTTTGCACAGTATGTCATAGCACATTTTGCCCTTCGTTTTGATAAGTTTGTGCAAACACTTAATTTAGTGCTATTAACAAACTTTTTTACGGTAAGACAAGATGGGCAAAACGATACCATACATGCGATACGATGTAGCCAATGCCAGTCGCAATCAGCATCCATAAGAACAGATACTAATTTATTTAAAAATAAATCCTTTGATATAATTTGAGCATTTGTGGTTATTTTTATTTAAATCACAATCCAAATTATTGACCTGTTAAAGTAAGATTAAATCAAACTAAATGTGACGTGACACTAGAACCGCATGAAGAAATCCCACGTTTCTTTTGATATCCAGTTGACATCAGATCCGGGATCTTTAACGTTTTCGGTATGGCCACCCACGAATGAACCAAACAATACCGGATATTCTTCAGGAAGTCCTTTAAACTCAGTGGTGATGTGGGTCGGCGTAGTAGCTATCGGTATTTCAGGCAATTGTTTTAGCCCATTATCTTCGAGGTGTGTCAATACACAATACTTACCACCTTGCTTTAGTTCATCTGAATTTACATACTTGCAAAGACCGTCTTCAGTACCTGTTGTGCTATAGAAAGCTAAAGGTTTATGTTTGTTTTCAGGAAGATAAATATTCCAGTTGGCCGGGGAATAACAAGCTACAGCACGAAGATCTTCCTGAAAATCTAATGATAGCGAGTATGTAACCATGGCACCAAAGCTAAAGCCACAGCAAAATATGCGAGAGGTGTCAATGCTCAGTTTATCTTTAAACAATTTAAGCATGTCGGCAAAGAAAATATGATCTTTGTCATCACCCCCACGCCAGGGAGAACGGTCGGTGTATCCTTCAGGTGCAACGAAAATAACAGGAACATTGTCTCTTTCGGCATACGTTTTAAGACCATAATAGTTTTGATCAACCATTGTTTGCATATGCCCCCCCATCATGTGCATTGCGAAAATCAAACGGTAAGCTATGTTTTTGTCGTAGCTTTCGGGGATATCAATGGTATATTGGCGGGTAAGCCCTGCACTTTTGATAGTATACGTCCCGCTCTTAAAATCCCCAAGGTCTTTACCGTGACCGGCACTGGGAGTTGGGGCATTTTTCAACGTACGGGCAATTTCGACTGATTTACCTGATTGTGCATTGAGCGCAAAAAATGAAGCTAAAAGGATAAAGATTACAACTGTTTTTCTCATAGTTCAAGATTTTTAAATGATTCCTGGTTATTTCTTGTTACTTTCTATGTGTCAGACAACTTATATTCGTTTTAAAGTTTAGCCCACTTCCTTTGCTAGGAGTGGAAACGGGTTAAGCCGCAATTCATATCAAGTGGCCCTATTTTTTATCCAAATTTTAATGTTTTCGTCTGTTTTTATTACCATGGAGAATTTATGCGAGCCTTTGCCTGCATCTTTCCATTGTCTACGGGCGAAAATAAACATATTTCTGCTTAAGTGCAAGCCAAAACATTTTATATAGGTGTTGTCAAGTGCCCTGTTTTTTCCTTCATCAAATTTCATGTGGTATCTACTGAAAAACGATTTTGGTATTTTTTGGACGTTGAAATGTTGTGCTTGCATATCCTCTTTAAATAGTCTCTGTATACAGTTCCTGTTTCCCGATCCCTGGTGCGGGACAGGCTGTCAGTACCGGGTTTTGTAGTATCGTTTCCTTTACTGCATTCCTCACGGAAAACCAGCTTGCGACTTGCTAATACTACGGGGCATTACCCTCGCGTATAAGGGACTTTACTCGCTAACGCTCATGAGACCGCTTCACTAAGTTCACGCTCTGGAAAAAAACACACTTCTTATAATCTTATTAGTATTGAAGTAAATTTGCATATTTAAACTTTTTACAAAGTTTAGCCGTTAGGCTTAATAGCAAAACAGCATTTTCAAAGAATAGGGGATTCAAGTTTTTGCAATGGATTTGTTATCTTTAATAAAATAAATAATATGATAACCAAGACTCAATATAAATTCTCTTGATAAATTACCTGAAAATTTAAATTGGAACAACTACGACTTGATTTTCCAACTTTCTGATTTATATAATGGACAAATAGGTGCAGAGACCAAGAAACCATAACACGAGCTATTAAACAAAAACGATTTAACAGACTAAGTATGCAAAAAATTGCCTATATATTATTATTTCCTTTTTGTTTTATTTCATGCAATTCGCAAAATAATCACACAATAATAAACCAAGAACTCGATAAAATTGTCAAAAAATACTTTGATAACCATGATTTTATTGGCTCTGTTCTGGTTGCAAATAATGGAAATGTACTTCTTAGTAAAGGATACGGATATGCTGATATTGAAAACAAGATACAAAACACCCCAACCACAAATTTCTTTCTTGCTTCGGTATCAAAACTATTTACAGTTGCCTGTATTTCTGAATTAAAAAATGAAGGATTATTAGACTATAATACACCCTTGTCGGAATATATTCCAGACTATCCCAATGGTAAAGAAATTACGATAGAATATTTAATTAAACACGTATCGGGAATTGTTGATGTCGTAAATGAAAGACCTTATACTTTCAAGAAAACATTTACCAGCCTTCCCGATTTGATTGAGGAGTTTAAATACTTGCCTTTGAATTTTTCGCCTGGCGAACGGTATCAGTATAGTACATCAGGGTACATTTTGCTCGCCTTTATAATTGAAAAGGTAAGTGGAATGAGCTATTCTGAATATATTCAGAAGAATATCTTCGACAAATTAAAAATGACAAACTCCTATTCTGTCATTGATTCCTTTCCTGATAATCAGGCAAAAGGATATGATAAAGTTGATGGAAAATTTGTTCAGCGTGACTATTTCCATCCTTCTCAATTTGTGGGGGCCGGTAATTTATCATCCACATTGGAAGATATGTACAAATGGTATAAAGGATTGTATAAAACACACAAAATAAGTATTGATAATCAGTCAGCTGCATTTGGTAGAATTGGGGGTTGGACCCGCACCGCATTTTTATTTCACCAGCACGCTGATTATTTAGTTATCATCTTGAGTAACTATGGTGATGCACCGGTTAAAGACATGGGAAATGAATTATCTGATGCGTTGTGGAAAAATAGTAAAAACCAAAAAATAGTATCACCCTCTGAATTAAAGAAATTTGAAGGTTTTTATGATTATGGAAACGATGGTGTACTTACCGTTTCTGAAGGTGAGGGGCATCTTTACGCAAAATTATCGGGACAAGCTGAAAACGAAATTTACCCGATATCTGAAAATGAATTTGTCTGGAAAGTTGTTGACGCAAGTGTGAGATTTGATAACAATAATGAAAAATTTTATGCTATTCATAGTCAACATGGAAATATTCTCAAAGCTCCTAAAATACGAACTGCCAAATTGTCGACTTCTGAATTAAGGGACATTGAAGGAAAATATGACTATGGCAATGACGGTATACTAACTATTAGAGAAAGTGATGGGAAACTTTTGGCAAAATTATCAAACCAATCTGAATACGAAATATTTCCAATTTCTAAAAATGAGTTCTTTTGGATGGTTGTAAATGCAAGAATTAAATTTGAATACAATGTAAACGGAGAAATAATAGAAGCTATTCATTTTCAGAATGGTTTGAAAATTAATGCGCCGAAGGTAAAATGAAAAACATCATATTAGATAGAAATATGAGCGATCGGTACGCCCAATCAAGTAATCCCTTTTGAACAAAATCCTGAACTTTAGGACGGTACTTCAAAGAGCTTCTTAATAGAATTAATATTTCTTTGAAATATGCATATGGACTTAAAGCCATTTCAGATTCTCAATATGCAACTTATAATGACGAAACTCCAACTGTTAATTCATACAATCGTTTATTAGAGCTTAACTTTGGAATTAAATCAAAATAAATGATATTATGCAAAGACAACATCAATATAAGGCGACAATAAAATGGACTGGGAATAATGGTGCCGGGACAGCTAATTATGGAAATTACGAAAGAAGCCATAATATCTGTATTGAACACAAACCAAACATTTTTGGTTCATCGGATCCAGCGTTTCGAGGGGATAGGACTAAACACAATCCTGAAGACTTATTAGTATCTTCTTTATCGGCTTGCCATATGTTATGGTATTTACATTTATGCTCAGAAGCAGGAATTATTGTTACAGACTATATTGACAATGCGACAGGTATAATGATTGAAACTTCAAATGGTGGTGGACAATTTATTGAAGTAACACTACATCCGATAGTCACAGTAACAAAACAGAGTATGATTGATAAGGCTAATGAATTACACAAAAAAGCTAATGAACTTTGCTTTATCGCCAACTCTGTAAACTTTCCTGTTAAACATAATCCTATTGCGAAAATATAACAATAAAGAAAACAATAAGAAACAGCATTCCGCTAAACTTAACCCCTTAAAAAGTTGTTTACCTACACTTTATAAGGGCTAAATGTTAACTTTCTATGATATAGCTCATTCTTTATGGTTACTACCGCAAACTGGCACGGCCCAAAAATTCAGGGGCATCTGTCATTGAAAAAACTGCTGAATCTCCAACTACATCAAATAGCATAAATTCAGGAACTGCTTTCGTATAAGGCGTCCATATCCCATCTTCCTTACCATTCGGATTTCCATACTTGGCGAAATTAGTCCAGTAATCAACAATTTTAAGGCTTAAAACGTCATCGGCTTTTGTAAAAGGCCGCCAGCTATGCCTTAACGAATGGAACACATACCATAAATCGGCGGAATGAAAAGCCCCGGATTCATCACCGGGCAACTGACGTGAAAATAAATAGGCAAAAGCAGGCTTATTGCTCTCTTGTTCCCGCAATAAGCAGAAATCAGCCACAGCTTCTGTCATATCAAACATATCGTTGGCAGTAAACCCAAACATATAAGGGATGTCGGCAATTCCATTGTTTCTGGCTAAATCACTAAACGTCCCGGTAAGAAAATAATCATCAATAATGGGGCCCCAAAACATGCGTTTTTTTGTTGTATCTGCATATTCCCTTGTCATTTGAGTAAGTTCATCGAATGAAAGGGCACGCATTTCTTCCAGGGTAGTTTTCTCAAAAAAATCCATCATGGCTTTGTTTGCTAGTTGAGCTGTATCCAGTGGCTGACCTGGCCTTCTATTGCCCAGCCCGCCACCGCTCATACTAATCGCCTTGTTCACAAGTTCCCTGGATTGCGGTGAAGCACATAACGATTGAACGCTTCCGGCACCGGCACTCTGACCAAAAATAGTGATGTTACCAGGGTCACCACCAAATTGTTCAATATTATTATGGATCCATTTAAGCGCAGCAGCCTGGTCAAGCAACCCATAGTTACCAGAAACACCATTCGGGCTCTCTTCTGACAACAGAGGGTGTGAAAAAAAACCGAAAACACCCAGACGGTACGTTACAGAAACCAGGATCACACCCTTTGAAGCCCAATCTTCCCCACCGTCCATTTCGGGTTCAAAGCCAAAACCTTCACGGTAGCCACCACCGTGTATCCACATGGCAACAGGTAGCTTTTTATCGGTCTTGCCAGCCGCAGGGGTCCAAACATTCAGGTATAAACAATCTTCATCAAAAGGAACCGATCCACTTGCTTGCCATTCCCGGCCATAAAAACTATTGGGCTCCCAGGTTACCTGCATAGCCGCAGCGCCAAAAGAATCTGCTACCATTACGCCTTCCCAGGGAATTACGGGCTGTGGCCCTTTCCAACGTAAATCGCCTACGGGAGGTGCTGCAAAAGGAATGCCCTTGTAGGCAATAACCCCTTCTGTGGGGGTTTCTACGCCGGTTACCCGACCGCCCTCAATGGTTAGCACTGGGTTCTGGTTATCACATGAACTCATCACCAACACGATGATTACTAAAATAATACATGATATTTTTTTCATACGAATTTCAGTAGTTTTTTTATTAGGAAACAATTTAAAAAAATATATTGAGAAATACGATAATTATAAGAACAGTTTCTAACATAAAGCACAAAAACACAACATCATATGTAAAATATTTGGTAAAACATGCCAGCCTGGTCAACGATTGTTCCATCCGTGATGATCCCAAGGCCTGATTTAAAAGAAAATATATAACATGCAAATAACAATAAAAATTCACGATTAATGTTAGAAATATTATCACGGATGGTTTAAAATAAATACAAATAATTTATGAA
>JBNLCS010000875.1:0-4626 GCA_050303935.1 Bacteroidales bacterium | reverse complement strand
ATCGTTGATATTTTTTGATAAAAAGCCTTCAAAATTACGTTTGGAAGAATCGGCTGTTTTAGTAGGTTTGCTAAAAGCAAATAACTCATACAATCCGCGTAAAAGCAGGGATGCTGCTTTAAACAGAAGAAACACAGTGTTGGGGCAAATGGTAAAATATGGATATCTTGGCAGAGAAGATGCGGATTCATTGAAAAGATTGCCCATTAGGTTAAAATATAGGCAATTGACCCATGATGAAGGGCCGGCACCCTATTTCAGGGAACATTTACGGCATGAGGTGGCACAAATACTGGACAACATTAAAAGGCCGGATGGTTCAAAGTTTAATATGTACGCTGATGGCCTTAAGATTTATACTACTATTAATGGTAAAATGCAGGCAATGGCCGAGCAGTCGATGCAACAACATCTTTCTGCTTTACAGAATATTTTTAACCGTCATTGGAAAGGCAGGGAACCTTGGAAAAAAGATTTACGGCTAGCCTCTTTGCAAATTCAACAAAGCGATAAATTTAAAGAGTTAACGGCAAAAGGATATACCAGGAACCAAGTCCTTGATATAATGAGAAAAGACCATCGAACAAGTGTTTTTACCTGGGAAGGGGAACAAGATACAATAATGTCTACACTTGATTCCATACTTCATCATTTTCAAATATTGCAGACCGGAATGATGGCCATGAACGGTGAAAACGGTGATGTGCTGGTTTGGGTTGGTGGAGCCAATTACAAATATTTTAAGTACGATCATATAAAAGCACGCCGACAAGTGGGTTCAACCTTTAAACCAATTGTATATACTTCGGCATTACTGAATGGGAAAAAACCCTGTACTTTTTATAAAAACGACAGTGTTGTATATGAAGATTATGATAATTGGAGCCCCCGGAACGCCAATAACAAATATGGAGGTTATTACTCTATGAAAGGGGCACTTGCTAATTCTGTTAATACGGTAAGCGCCCAGCTTATTGTTGAAACAGGCATAGATAAAACCATTGATTTAGCTCATAAAATGGGAATCACCGCTGACTTGCCGGAAGTACCATCACTGGCATTGGGTACGGGCGAGGTTTCTTTGTATGAAATGGTGAAAGCCTATTGCGTTTTTTTGAACAAAGGATGCCCTATAAAACCAAGGTTTATCAGGCGTATTGAAGATGCTGCCGGTAATGTGGTTTATATTGATGCGGCCCATGTGCCGGGGGATTCAGTATTTTCTGAGGAGACAGCCAATAAAATGCTGGCTATGATGCAAGGCGTGGTTGATCACGGTACCGCATATAGTTTACGTAGCATATGGGGTTTGCATAACGACCTGGCAGGTAAAACAGGGACCACGCAGAAACATACCGATGGCTGGTTTATTGCCATACATCCTAAAATTGTGGTAGGGGCCTGGGTAGGCGGAGATAATCCCGTGGTTAGGTTCAGAAGTCTTACCTATGGCCAGGGGGGATTTATGGCCTTGCCAATTGTAGCACGCTTTTTAAGCAAATTATACCACGATCCTACATATAAATATTACAGCACCGCTTCTTTTGATATACCTGATGAAATATACGCTGATTTTGAATGTAAGAATTACAATGAAGATGCCCGGGGTGTTGCTGTTGATATCCTAAATCTGGATAAAGATATTATTAAGGATTTTATTGAAAAAATTTTCAGAAGGGGCAAAAGAAGAAATAATGAGCAAGATGGTCAATAAATGGTCGCATTATTATAAACTTATAAGGTTCAGGCTGGTTTTAACCCATTTTAATCAACTGTCATTGGAACATAATAATCACAATTAGGGAGCAGTTTTCTAAAAGGGCCTGGCAAAGAATATGTTGCATCCCTTTTTTCATTTGCAAAATCTGAAATAATCCCAGGTATCGAAGGTACGGGTTTAAGCTCATGTTTTGAATGCCATTTAAATACTAAAGTGTTTGGGTTAAAGCCTGCATCAGCCCTCATGATTATCCCCCATTTACTGATCAACCTTTCCTGCCATTTTTTTAATTCAATGTTCCCCAGTTCCGTATTAAATACAAAAACATTTGACCCTACTTCATTTGCTGTGGCCGATATATCCATCCTTTCTGCAAAATCAATAAACATATTGTTTTTTATATAGTTGTTTTTGGCATTTAATTTTACACTGTCCAGTGAAATCTTTTCAGGGGCAGTAATTTTTATTACCGCTTCACTGGTGTAAGCTACCAGGTTGTAGTAATAGTGTTGGTTTTGGCTATAATCACCCTGAAAACCTTTTCCATCAACATACCATACAAAATTATTATCCACCATATTTTCTACCCATGAGGCTTCAATCATAATTGCTCCATACAGGGTTGCGATATTATCGATTATATTCCGGGTGATCCTTGAGTATTGACATCCTTCCTGTAGCCATATTCCAGTACCTCCTAATAAATGATGGATATGGTTATTAGAAATAAGGCACCGGTCAGCTTTGCTAAGTTTTATTCCGGCGCATTCCCCGTATAGCTCAGCTTCCTGCCATCCTGAAAACATAATTGTATTATTTAAAACAATACAGTTTTTAACATTATTGCCCAAAATACCGGCTGTTCCGCAGGCATATATTTTATTGTTCATTACATTACAATATCCAAAAGCGTGTGTTTTATTTAAAGTATTTGTGTCCACTTCCGAATTTAGAATAGGTTCAATAGCTCCAACTTCCAGGCCATATGCATTTATTTGTCTTATGATGTTGTTCTCAAATATCCAGTGATGCCCCCCATTGGTTGTTAAAGCCCCGTTTCCCACAGGAAAAAAACCATTAGCACAATGTTCAAAAATTAAACCTTTTATCATGATATAATTCAATCCTTTTTTTACCGGTTTCAATAAATGACCTTGCAGTACAATTTCAAAAGTTACAGTATTGGGGTCTTTATTACCAAAAGGATGTATGTGTATAGTTTTACCATTGGTATCAACCCAAAACGAACCAGGAACATGCACCAGGTCTCCGTAATGGTTTAATTGTATCATTTTTTCATTATCCTGGTATAGCATCCCCCTGGTAAGCGAGCAAGGGAAAATATTTTTTACAGGATCTTTCCGGGAAACAGGTTTATATGTATCCTTATCCAGGTTTTTTAATTTAAATGGGTAATAGTCATTTTTAAAGAACTCATCATCAATGGTAGTGATCCATAATTTTTTTGATCTTGAAATATCAATAGATGGCGGGATTTCGTTTCTGGCAACTTTTAATTCTTTTACCCATCTACCTTCATAAACCACAGACCCTTTAATAATCACTTCTTCTCCTTGCGCACCTTCTATAACAATCATTTTATCCGATCCTGTACCACTGGTAACCGGTTCTATCACTTCACGATATATGCCTTTGTGTATCAGGATTTTTTCTCCGGGTTTTACTCTTTCTACAGCCGCTGCTATTGTTAGCAGTGGCCTTTCTTCTGTGCCCCGGTTTGTGTCACTGGCATGTTTATGGTTTTGGTTCACCACATGTATCTTACTATATTTTGTTGTATTTTCCCAGATTGGATAATCTTCCCAGTTGGTCTGGCTTTTATTGTTGGGACAGGCAAAAAACAAACAAATATGCATCAACAGCAAAACATTAACTTTAAAGACTTTTATATTGTTCATTACACAGACAATTGAAAATATTTAGTGTTAATTTAGTGATAAAATACAGAAATGCCATTAAATTAAACCCAGATTTGTCATTAGGAGGAATGACCTAATGACAAGTGTGAAGGCTGGAAGGTTGGATCTGGGGTTAATCCCGAATTAGAAAATCTTACAATTCAGTTTTTCAGCAGCTCCTAAATAAACACTTATTAAAAAACCCTCAACACTTATCGTTTTGTCAAAATATTCCTTTTCTGGGGCTATAATTTTATTCAAAATTTAAATCAGGAGGAACCGTTATGAAAAACACAAATTACACTACTACAACTACTTTTTTAGCTAGTCAGAAACGAATAATACTAACTATTTCTGCATTTTTATTGAGCATTGTGTGCATGGCCCAGAAGGAAGAAACAAAATACAATGCATCGCCTTATTTCCTGGTTAAGGGTGAAGGAAATGGTGCCGGTCAGATGCCGTTGAAAAGTACCCAGGTCAATGTTAATATTGTAGGTGTTATCGCCGATGTTACCATTACACAGGTGTACAAAAATGAAAGTACAGAAACACTTGAGGCTATTTATACTTTTCCTGCATCATCAAACTCAGCGGTTTATGCCATGGAAATGTTAGTTGGTACACGGAAAATTACTGCAAAAATAGAAGAAAAGAACAAAGCCAGAAAAGAGTATAATCAGGCAAAAGAGGAAGGGAAGAGAGCTTCGTTGCTCGAGCAACAACGTCCTAATGTTTTTCAAATGAATGTGGCCAATATAATGCCTGGTGACCAGATAGAAGTACAACTGAAATATACCGAGATGATTATTCCTGAGGAAGGGGAATACAAATTTGTTTATCCAACGGTTGTCGGGCCAAGATATGTTTCCAAGGGTGAGGTTTCATCAGACTTTACATCTGTACCTTACCAAAAGGCTAATGAAAAACCAATGTACACATTTGATATAAATGTAAATATTATTGCCGGCATGCCTGTGCAAGACG
>JBNLCS010000874.1:0-4118 GCA_050303935.1 Bacteroidales bacterium | reverse complement strand
TATCTCCCGGACAATATAATGTACCTTCATCTGCAGTTACATTTGGTGTTGGCGCATTATTCACAGTTATATTCAGAAAGTCAGTGGTTATGCTGCAACCAGATAAATTTGAAGCGGTAAGAGAAATGGTATCATTTGATCCGGTTCCATCCCATATAATCCGTACTGCATTACTGTCGGTTACAGTAACGGCCCTTCCTCCATCCCCAACATTCCAACTATACGAATCATACACATCAGGAACGGAATACGTAATAGTATCTGCCGAGCAAACCGTAGTTTCGGAAACCGACCAATCACCCTGCCCTCCCACGCTATAAAAAGTGGAGGGTGAGTTCTGGTTATTATACGAGGTGGCTATCCAGGATGCAGATTGTGTACCATTATACACGGTAACTTCATCAAGACGTCCGGTAAAATACTCGTCTCCTCCTGTCCACCTTCCAATATCAGCTTCCAAAGGAACTGCTGTTTGGGGTGAAACAGTACTGCTTCCGGCAAATTCACCATCTATAAAAAGCTTGTGATTGTAACCATCAAATGTATAAATGTAATGGTGCCAGTTATTGGATGAAGCAGCAGCGCCATACGATGCCAATGTAGTAGCTCCTCCAAAATTCCAGGCCAAGGCTTCCCCGCTCCTGTAACCAATTTGTACTGAAGAACTGGATGCATTGTCGGAAATAGAAATAAAATTTTGATTGCCGCCGGGGATACTACTAAAATATGCCCATACGCCTATTGATTGGGGTTGATTGGCGGCCGGAAAACCGGTAATCCCTAAAGAAATATAACTGGATGTTCCGTTAAAATCTTGACCATCCGCAACTATACCGGCAATATCAGAGGAACTGTTATCGGTTCCATGATTGCTGTTTGCTGTAGCATCCAGGAAATCATCATCAAGATGGAACACGCCTTTGTATCCGGGTTCCCAAACGTTTTCCGGTGTATTCTGTGGTGTGGTCACGGATGGATTGCCGTATAAAATATACAAAGTATCATCGGTGCTTGCAGAAAGCTCAGGTACTCTTACCCAAGCAAGTAATCCTCCCTGGTCATACGATACTATTTCATGATCCAGTAAATTGTAGTTGGCATCTGTAAATAATATATCATCCCCTTCTGCATCCGTAACCCCTGCATTTAATTCGGCTGAATCAGCACCTGAAATCTGAATCAATACCGGAAAATTAACCAAATCCTCGGAACCGGCTACTTGGTCTGCATCTATGATAATGGTTTTTTGGTAGTTGTAGCCTAAGCCTATTGCGGGAAGTGGGTTTACAGTTACGGTTACCTCTTCAGAAGATGTACATCCACCATCCGTTACTTCAACTGTATAGGTTGTTGTCATTTGCGGAGAGGCTGAAGGAGAGGCAACTGTGTTATCAGAAAAACCATAATCAGGGGTCCATAAATAGTCTGTGGGGCCGCTACCATTATGAGTAACAGATAGCGTTGATGATTCACCCCTGCAGATTGTGGATGGACTGGCGGAAATATTGGAAATATTTAAAGCACAAGAAGAAGCAAATGCACAATTAAATGTTCCAACAGAAATAGTATTATTGATTGCTCTGGCTACAATTGTACCGGAAGAATTACCAGCGTCATGTGATTCATATGCATCCCAGGAACTTCCCATATAGGTTGAAATTCTTGTATCTGTGTTTATCTCATAACTTGAGAATCCATTACCTTCCAGTTGCAAGGAGGTGACCATGGTTGAAGAAGTTGAATTTGATATTTTCCAATAACCTTCTTCAAAAACATTATATAAATCAATATCATCAGACAATGGATTGGGAAATGTGCCCAGATCTGTTTCAGGATCGATATCAATAAATTCAATAGTAATATCTGTTGCTGTACCATTGCTTGTAAAATCCATATTAGCAGGTCTGTAATAGTTTTCATCTCCAACAGGAAAAAGATATGAGTTAGATGTTGGACTGGCAATGCTTCTTTGAACAGCACCAATTACTGAACCTGATGAGTGTGAAATAGCGGTACTAGCATCATTCGAAATAATCAAAGTACTTCCAGTGGCATCAATATTCCCACTGGTCATCGTAAGCTGGTTGCTTACCGTTAAATTAGTATTTAAAATTAGTGTCCCGGCACCTGTTTTTTCTACATTGTAAAATATTCCATCGCTTGAGGTTGAAAAGCTTTGGTCGTTATCCCCCGCAAATAGTACAGTTCCCTGTTGTTCATTAAAGGTGCCTGACCCTTGTATCCAATCGCCATAAATAGTAATGTTGTAATCTGCTGCTGTTACATCAAAGGTTAAGCCGTCATCTATTGTCAGATCACCAAAAACAGTTATATCATCATATAACTGTTTAGTTGTACCACTATTATTTATATTTAAATTCCAATATTCTGCAGAAATTATTGATTGCGTTCCTGAATTTGAATTATAATTGAAATCATTGTTTTCGTAATGACAATCTAATATAAGACCATTTCCTGAATTTGAATTATAATTAAAGGTTGCTCCAGAATAATTATAAAAGTATTGTTCATCCATTGTCAATGAAACAGCCAAAAGCGTATTCAATAGATTAAATGTCCCATAGTTTTCTAATGTGAACCTGGCATAGTTAAAATTAATAATATCAACAGAGAACGATGAACCAGAATTATTTAAAATTGAATTATCATTGTCACCACCAGATTGAATAACAATATCGTTTGATACAATGATGTTCCCATTATTCATTAAAGAGCAATTATCTCCTTCAAATCTAATATCGCTTATATTCAGTGGATTATCTCCTGAAATAATCAAATCGATATTATTAATGTTATTGGAATAAATAAGGTTATCAATAGAGAAGGTACCATCATTTATAAGCCGTTTGCCACAGCCGCTTGATGCAATTGATAGGTAAGAATTTGTAGCCCCAATACTGGTAAATGATCCACCGCTTTCAACTTCAATGGTATCCCCATAAAAATATAAAGTATCATCAGTACTAAAATTTAATGTTCCATTTTCGATAAAAATATTGTAGGCATCAGCATTAGCTCCATTTATGTTAATGGTATTTCCATTTTGAATAAATACCATAGTTTGTACATCTGGTACACCTGCGCCAGGAGTTCCTGAAGGTGTTGAAGACCAGTTGTTTGGATTGTTGTAGTCACCGCTATTTACTGAATATAGCTTGGGGTGTATAAATTCTGTAACTGAAATATTATCAAAATAATGAAATTCATTTGTAGAAGAATTATCTGAATAGATTCTTATTATTAAGCTGTTTCCAGAAACTACAACAGACTCGTTAGAAAAACCAATATCATCCGGGTTATTAAAAAACTCAATTTCCTCACACCCATCAACTTCAACAGTACCTCTAATATAATCAGTACTTTCCATCTGACCATTGTTTTCACTCCAAACATCCACATCAATTTGTACATAGGAAACGGAAGAAATATTTATACTTTCAGATTCCCAAACGAATGGCCCATCTGTATCACTACTTATAAAATATAAACTCCCTGCATCATCTTGGACTTCAAATGTTCCTAAAGTACCTCCTGAAACATCTCTAGTCCATGCAGTTGTTCCTCCATCCGAAATATCGCCGTCACTAAGATCCTGAAAATCTTCACTCCAAATTTGAGAATATGATAAGCTTGAAACTAACAACAACAAGCCGGTAACTACCCATTTAAGCCCTAAAAGGCGTGCGTTTGCAGTGTTGGTCAGATTTGTATCTTGTACTATATGTTGTCTTTTAAACAAAAGCTGTTAACTATCAGTTTATTATTCCCTTACAACTTGGCGTATGCCCTACATTGGCTTTTTCTTACTACAAAGGTAGCCTAATCTTATATTACTACGAAATATTACGTTAAAAGTTTATATTAATTACTTATAAATAAAGTTTTTAGTGGTTAAAGTAACATCCATTGTAATTAACAGGGGGTGTTAATATTTGTTTACGTTTTTGGTGTTGTTTTTTTGTTGGGACTGAAATATTTTTTTACGATAGCAGTTAAGCTCTTAAGAGATTGGTTTATAGTAAATAGTTTGCAGGAAATAGCAAGAATACCCTGCCGGTTACCAAAAAATATAAATTAGTTTACAAAAACACCAAACT
>JBNLCS010000873.1:0-2935 GCA_050303935.1 Bacteroidales bacterium | reverse complement strand
TAGGAATAAAAATCAGTATTATTCAAGGAACTGTTAATGGAACTTCGGTTTATATGGAAACCCAGATCCCTGAGACCAATAGCAATGGTTTGCTTTCAATAGAAATAGGAAATGGTCCCGGATTTGCATTAATTGATTGGAGAAACGGGCCTTATTTCATAAAAACAGAAATTGATTTAACAGGAGGAACAAATTACACAATTTCCGGTACCAGTCAATTATTAACAGTTCCTTTTGCATATTATGCCAAAGTAGCTGATAGTTTGGCCGGAGGGATTTTAGAGGAGGACCCCTTGTTCACATCTTCCCCTGCCGGTTCAATAAACACAACAGATTTAAATAACTGGAACAGTAAACTTGATAATTATACAGAAACCGACCCGGCTTTTGTTGCGTGGGACAAATCAACCGGCATAACGATTACCGAAAGCCAAATAAGTGACCTAAAAAGTTATGTTACAACAGAGTCAGACCCTGTATATTCCTCTTCAATTGCTGCGGGAATTTCAAGTACAGATACAGCAGCCTGGAATGCAGCTTCAATAGGTGCTTACATTGAAACAGACCCCATTTATTCAGCCTGGGACAAATCAACCGGCATAACGATTACCGAAAACCAGATTAGTGATCTGCAATCCTATGTAACAAGTGAAAGCGATCCTGTATTTGGGACTTCTGTAGCTTCCTCAATAAAAGCAGCAGACACAACAAGATGGAGCAATAAGTTAGAAACCGAGGTTGATGGTTCTACTACCAATGAAATACAAAACTTAACAAGTGTTTTAGCACAAGGCAATGATGCAGGTACTACACAAATAAAAAACCTTGCTGACCCTACAGATAACCAAGATGCTGTAACAAAAGCCTACGTTGATGCTATAATTTCCAAATTAAGCAATAAGGGTGTAATAGCAGCGGATATAGATGGTAATTTTTATCTGACTGTTTTTGTTGGTGAGCATATATGGATGGCAGAAAATCTTAAAACTACCAGATATGCTGATGGAACGGCAATAACAGAAATTTCTGACAGTGCAACATGGGTTGCGCTTGGCGACAATAGCTCAGATGATGCATTTTGTTATTATAATAATAACACAAGCAATGAAGATGGGGTATTATATACCTGGGCTGCCGCTATGAAAGGTTCTTCAAGTACTTCTTCAAATCCAAGTGGCATACAGGGGGTATGTCCTGACGGGTGGCATTTACCTTCACAAGATGAATGGAACGATTTAATAACTCAAATCTCCAATTATGGATTTACAGGTGATGA
The DNA here is from genome assembly GCA_050303935.1 of Bacteroidales bacterium. Taxonomy (GTDB): domain Bacteria; phylum Bacteroidota; class Bacteroidia; order Bacteroidales; family JBNLCS01; genus JBNLCS01. The sequence goes on along the minus strand of JBNLCS010000873.1, from coordinate 1,659 downwards.
AGGAGATGCTTTAAAATCATTAAGCGGCTGGAATGCAAGTGGTAACGGAACAAACAGTTTTGGTTTTAACGCCCTGCCTATTGGAAGCAGGGATGGCGACGATGGCGTATTTAGCGGTTCAGGAGACCAGGCAGTATTTTGGACAACAACGGAGAATAACGCTTCAACCGCATTTGTCAGAACCATGGATTATAACCAAACTACTGTTCAACAAACCAGTATTTCTAAATCATCTGGTGTATCGGTAAGATGTGTTAAAGATTAAGAAACTCAACCTCTGAACAATAAAAACCGTTCTTTCATTTTTTCAAGGTCGGTTTTTTTGTTAAACACAATAAAATCTAACGCCTCCTGTGTAAAATCCGATCCCTTTTGGTTCAGGTGTACTATATTTTCATTAATGAAAATCATATTATTTCTTGTTGCAAATTGGAGTACTCTGTCGGCTTTTCTTTTAGACCAGTTAAAATGATCAGTAAGATGGTCAATACTACATTCAAGTTCTTGGCCCGCTTTTTCACTATGGTTTTTTAAATGTAATAAAAATGTGATCAGCGAAATCTCTTTTCTCTGCCGTTTATATTTTCTTAAAACAGCTATTAACCCTTTGTCGGGAGCAAACATATAACTAATTAGAAAAAGTATTCCCAATATGGTAGCCATAGAACCCGAGATAGAAGCGTCAAGCCACCTTGCTGTCCAGTAACCAACAACGGCTGAAGCAATTCCAAAAAATGAAGATCCTAAAAGTAATTTTTTTAAATCATTCGTTAACAGATATGCCGATGCTGCCGGAACAATCATCAGTGCCACAACAAGCACAGCCCCAACCGCATCAAAAGCCCCAACCGTAGTAATTGAGGTTACCGACATCAGACTATAATGTATAATTACGGGTGAAAAACCCAGCGATGTAGCCAATTCAGTATCAAAAGTGCTAATTTTTAATTCTTTAAAAAACACAAACAGCAAAATTATTGTAAAAATCAGAATACTTCCCATGACCCAAAGTGATTTTGGCCCCAGGTCTATTTCACCATAAAATAGCCGGTCAAAAGGAGCAAAAGCAAGCTCCCCTAATAAAACAGCATCCGTATCTATATGAACATCACCTGCATTCCTGGTAATTAGTATAACACCTAAACTAAACAAAGCAGGAAATACCAATCCTATTGCTGTATCTTCTTTAACAAGGCCCGTTCTGTTAATTAATTCTACGAGCATTACTGTTATTACCCCTGTAAGTGCTGCAAGCAATACCAGCAAGGGCGAAGAAATATCATGGGTAATAAAGAACCCAATTACAATACCTGGTAATATTGCATGACTTATAGCATCCGAAATCATAGCCATCTTTCTTAAAACAAGAAATGTTCCGGGAATAGCACAAGCCACGGCTACAATTATTGCAATTATTTGTATTTCAAATTGTGCATTCGTCATGGTACACTTTATTTTTTGACAAATAGGTTTCTTGACTGAGAATATCCTTTTGGGGTTAAAACCCAATTATTATTGTTAATCTTTATTAAACCTTCCGATTCCATTTGTCGAAGGCTTTTATTACTAAACCCCTTAAAATTATTGAGAATATTAATTGCATGCGGATGTGAATAATCTTCATGCCCACGTGCAATATCATACATTAATAGTAAAGTT
>JBNLCS010000872.1:0-7442 GCA_050303935.1 Bacteroidales bacterium | reverse complement strand
TCAGAAAAAGATGAATTAGGAAAAGCATTGGTTGAACTTCGAAACAGTTTGAAGAAAGCAACGCAAGAAGAAGAAACCCGGAAAAAACTGGACGAGGTTAATAACTGGATAACCAATGGGGTAGCCCGGTTTTCAGAGATTCTGCGTAAAGATATCGAAAACATGGAACAACTGGGCTATAGCGTAATTAGTAACCTTGTTGAATACCTTGGGGCGAACCAGGGAGGTTTCTTCCTTGTTGAAGAAAATGATAACAACGAACAAGTTATTGAACTAAAAGCAGCGTATGCCCTGAACAGAAAAAAGCATATGCAAAGAACACTGTCATGGGGCGAAGGGGTTATAGGCTCAACATTGCTAGAAGGAAAATTAACATATTTAACAAACCTTCCTGAAGATTATATAAATATTTCGTCAGGTCTGGGAGAATCAAATCCCCGCTCTTTGCTTATTGTTCCTTTACAATCTGGTGATATTAAATATGGGGCACTCGAAATTGCATCATTTAAAACATTCGAAAAACACCATTTGGATTTGGTAAACAGAATATCTGAAATTATTGCTTCAACTATATCTACTGTCCGTAACAATATTCAAACCCAAAAACTTTTAAAAGAAACACGGGAACAATCCGAAAGGATTAAACAAGCAGAAGAAGAACTTCGTCAGAATATTGAAGAAATGCATGCTACACAAGAAGAAGTTGAGAGAACAAATAACGAATTGCGTAAAAATGAACTCGAACTGAAACAAAAAGCTGAAGAACTGGCAAAAGAAAAATATTTAATGGATGCATTAATGGACAATGTTCCGGAATACATATACTTTAAAGACAAAGAAAGTAAATTTTTAAAAAACAGTAAATCTCATGCCAAAGCCTTTGGATTTGACAATCCAAAAGAAATTATTGGCAAGAGTGATTTTGATTTCTTTTCTGATGAACACGCCAGGCCTGCTTTCGAGGATGAGCAAAAAATAATTGAAACAGAACAACCAATTACTGACTTAGTAGAAAAAGAAACCCGTGCTGATGGATCAGTTTCATGGGTTACAACAACAAAAATGCCGTTAAGAAATCAGGAAGGTGAAATCGTGGGTACATTTGGAATATCAAAAGATATTTCCCATATCAAGAACCTTGAAAATGAAGCCAATAAAAACCGTGAAAAACTTGAGTTTGAGAGCCTTTTATTTACAACTTTGATGAACAACCTGGCGGCACGTGTTACTTTTAAAGATACTGATGCCAAATATATCAGGATTAACCTCACAAAGGTAAAAGCACTTGGACTAAAAAGCCAGGATGAGGTATTGGGCAAAACAGATACTGATATTTTCGGGGATTCTCATGATGAAGCTGCAGTAAAAAAAGAAATAGAAAATATTGTAAAAGGTAAAGCCTCATTTGGCAATGTAGAGTTAATTAAATTTAAAGATGGTCACCAGTCATGGGGATCGACCAGTAGAATCCCTTTAAAAACAAAAGATGGAGAAATTGTTGGTGGTTTAGTTATTACATGGGATGTAACCGAAGGAAAAAATGCTTCATTAGAGCTTGAAGTAAATAAACAAATAATGGATTCAATTTTTAAAGAACTTGATATTATTTATTATTCTTTTGATAAAAACAAAAAAATCCTATCCGTTGAAGGACGAGGGCTTGAATTTTTAAAAATTAACAACGATGATAAACGCGCCGATCTATTTGTGAAACAATTTCCGGAAATTTTAAAACATATTAATACGATAGGTGATAAAGATAAAATTGAAATTTCAGAAACAAAAAATGTTAACAAGAAGAAAATAAATGTAAAACATGTTATTGTTGTTAACAAAACAACAACAAACGGGTTTACTGGTTATACAATTATTAATAACGTATAATTTTTAACATGAAACAATTATTTGTACAGACTAAGGCCATATTATTACTAATATGTTTAACTTGTTTTTTAGCATGCTCGAACGAAAATATTGAAAATGCAAGCACTAAAACTATTTTGGTTGAAGGTATGACCTGTGAAGGTTGTGAACAATCTATTGAAATGTCGGTAAAAGAACTAAACGGGATTGGTAAAATTGAAGCATCGCATATTGAACAAAAAGTTACAGTCACATTCGACACGCTGCTGGTAAGTATACCTGATATTAAAGAAAAGATCACAGAAGCAGGTTACAAAGTGAAATAGGTAAATTGTAGGTAAAATATTACTTTCAACTTTTTTGCAATTTTGTTTAGTTCCTATTAATAAAAATTCGAACTTATCCTGATGCTTGAATCAAAAGGGTCTTAACCTAAAATTGAACAAACAAAAATATTCTGGGCACAACAAAGGTAACTTAATTGCATATTAAGATTTTTATATCTTTTTTACCGTTACAAAAATAGAATCCTCAAAAAACGCACATAAAAAATATTTATTTTTTAATGGTAATTAAATTTTATTATAATATTTTTAATTATTAAATTTAATCGTTAATCAAACCTTTGTATTAAAAACTTTTTATTAATTTCGCTGCCTGTGAAAAATATAACAATAGCGGGTATTTAACCAAAAAAATACGTTAAAAAATAATCGACAATAATTTTATTATTATGCAGAACAAGTTACAGGAACTCACCGAAAAAATTTACAGTGAAGGCGTAGCAAAAGGTAACGAAGAAGCTGAAAAGATAGTATCTGAAGCAAAACAAGAAGCCGAACAAATAATAAAAACAGCTAAGCAAAAAGCAGATCAGATTATAAAAGAAGCTGAGAAAAAATCTACAGAACTCGATAAGAACACCAAATCTGAGTTGCAACTTACCGGAAAACAAATTATCAATAAAACCAAACAAAGCATTACTCAAATTATTACGGGCAATGTAGTTTCCGAACCTGTGAAAGAAGCTGTGAAAGATAAAGACTTCATCAAGTCAGTCATCGAAAAAATTGCAGCCAACTGGAATATTAAAGATGCCTCTTCATCAGACTTGGAGGTAATTTTACCGGAAGCACAAAAAAAGGAACTTGACAATTATTTTAAAAAGGAAGCAAAAGAACTCTTGAACAAAGGTGTTTCATTTAATTTCAGTAACGGATTAAAATCGGGTTTTCAAATTAGTCCAAAAGATGGAGGGTTCAAGGTTAGTTTCTCAGAACCTGAGTTTGAATCATATTTCAAAGAATACCTACGCCCAAAATTGGTTGAACTTTTGTTTGGAAAAAACGCATAAAGGGAGGTCCTTACCATGAAACCTAATTCCTTCTGTAAAAATTATAATGGTAAAATGAAACACGAAAGCTATTTTTTAAACAGATGAACTAAGCATGGCAAACCAGTATTATTATCTCATAGCCGGACTTCCTGATATTGCTCTTGATAATGCAAAACAACAGCTTTCCCCTCTTCAGTTACGTGAAGAACTGTATGCAAACATCTCTGATAAAAACCTTGAGTTGATAAAAATACATTACTTTAAATATGACAATCAGAATGTTCTAAACTTGTTAGAAAAGAAAGAAAAACCATTTAATAACCTTGGTATTTTCCCCCAAGGGCAAGTTGAAGAAGAAATTGGAAGAGTAAAAGATGAAGGGGTTAAAAGCGACCACAACTTCCCAGTATATTTACAGGAATTCATCTATGAATACCTAAATGAAATATTGGATAGTTCTTCCCTCTCAGCGGAAAATGTTTTAGCTGAAAAATATTTTAGCTATGCTATGCAAAGCAGCAATCAGTTTATATGTGAATATTACAAGTTTGAAATGCACATGTTAAACCTTTTAACAGCATTTTTTTCGAGAAAGCATAAAGTTGAATATGAAAATGAAATTCTTGGTGATGATGAAATATCAAATCTGATAAGAAAGAGTAATGCTCGGGATTTCAACGTTTCAGGAGAATTTGAATTCGCCCCGGCCCTCCTTCAAATTGCAGAAACCAGTGATATTATAGAAAGGGAAAAGAAAATGGATGCCCTTCGTTGGAATTATCTTGACGATTGCACTTTTTTTAATTATTTTACAATTGAAAGGGTATTTGCATATATAGCCAAGCTTGAAATCCTTGATAGATGGCTTAGCATTTCTCCGGAAAAAGGGAAAAACGATTTTGAAAATATATTAAGCGAATTGCAATCGGGATATGAATTTCCTGAGTAATATTTGAAAAAATAAACACTAAATAAAATGTTAACAAAGGGTATTGTAAAAGGTATTATTGCCAACCTTGTGATTGTTGAAGTTGATGGGCCTGTTGCCCAAAACGAGATTTGCTTTATTAAGCTGGAAGAAACCGGTTTAATGGCGGAAGTTATTAAAGTGTTAGGTAAAAATGCTTATGTACAGGTTTTTGAGAGTACTCGCGGTTTAAAAACCGGCACCGAAGTTGAATTCCAGGGACATATGCTTGAAGTGACACTTGGCCCGGGATTGTTATCAAAGAATTTTGACGGATTGGAAAACGATCTTGATAAAATGGAAGGCGTGTTTCTGAAAAGGGGAAACTATGTTCTTGGCTTGGGTGAAGGAAAAAAATGGGACTTTAAAGCAATTGCCAAAAAAGGTGATACTGTAATAGCAGGCTCATGGCTCGGGGAAGTAACCGAGATAGCGATGCCCCATAAAATTATGGTCCCCTTTAAAATGCAAGGTCAATATACCGTGAAAAGTATAGTAGAAAATGGGGAATATCAAGTGGAGGACACAATAGCTGTAATTACTGACAGTGAAGGCAATGATCATGATATAACCATGATACAAAAATGGCCTGTTAAAATACCCATCACCAACTTCAAAGAAAAACCAAGACCTTTTAAACTTTTTGAAACAGGACTCAGGACCATAGATACCTTAAACCCAATTTTAGAAGGTGGAACAGGGTTTATCCCCGGCCCCTTTGGTTGTGGTAAAACAGTAATACAACACACCGTTTCAAAACAGGCTGAAGCCGACATAGTAATTGTTGCAGCTTGCGGTGAAAGGGCCAATGAAGTGGTAGAGCTGTTCACTGAATTTCCCGAACTGGATGACCCACGCACCGGAGGTAAACTTATGGACAGGACAACTATAATTGCAAACACATCAAACATGCCTGTGGCTGCACGTGAAGCATCGGTTTACACGGCAATGACGCTTGCCGAGTATTATCGCTCCATGGGATTAAGGATATTATTACTGGCTGATTCTACCTCAAGATGGGCGCAGGCACTTCGTGAAATGTCGAACAGGCTGGAGGAATTACCCGGCCCCGACGCGTTCCCTATGGACTTACCTGCCATTATTTCAAACTTTTATGCTCGTGCCGGTTATGTTTACCTTAACAATGGTGAAACAGGTTCAATAACATTCCTGGGTACCGTATCCCCTGCAGGAGGAAACCTTAAAGAACCGGTTACCGAATCAACAAAAAAAGCAGCCCGGTGTTTTTACGCGTTGGCGCAATCGCGAGCAGATAGTAAGCGTTATCCGGCTATTGATCCTATTGACAGTTACTCAAAATATATTGATTATCCTGAATTTGCAGAATACATTAAAAATAAAATTTCCGACAATTGGCTCGATATGGTTAACGAAATCAGGACCATGTTGCAACGGGGAAAAGAAGTTTACGAACAAATAAACATACTGGGTGACGATGGTGTACCTATCTCATATCATGACACCTACTGGAAGTCTGAAGTAATTGATTTCACTATTTTACAACAGGACCAATTGGATGATATTGACAGGTATTGTGCTGTTGAACGTCAGGAATTTATATTGAAGCTGGCCATTGAGATCATCAATACCAACTTCAGCTTTGAATCATATAATGACGTTGGTATATATTACAAACGTATTATTAACGCCATGCGTCAAATGAACTTTTCAGAGTTTAAATCGGAAAGGTTTAATCAATATGAAAAAGAATTAGCATCAATTATTCAAGAAAGGAAGGTTGCTTAATGGAAACAAAAGCATTTCAGAAAATATACACAAAAATCACACAGTTAACCAAAGCCACTTGTACCCTTGATGCAGAAGGGGTTGGGTATGAAGAACTGGCCGTGGTAAATGGGAAATTAGCCCAGGTAGTAAAAATTATAGACAAGTCAGTCACCTTACAGGTTTTTGGTGGAACTGAAGGCATTCCAACCAATGCAGAAGTGGTATTTTTAGGAAAATCCCCCTCACTAAAAGTAAGTGATGACCTTTCGGGAAGATTTTTTAACCCGTATGGCGAACCCATTGATGGTGGACCTGCTGTAGAAGGCGAAGAGCGTGAAATCGGCGGCCCCTCTGTTAATCCGGTTAGACGGAAACAACCTTCAGAATTAATAACAACAGGTATTGCCGGGATCGACCTTAACAATACCTTGGTAACCGGACAGAAGATACCATTCTTTGCAGACCCGGACCAACCTTATAACCAAGTGATGGCCATGGTGGCACTTAGGGCACAAGCTGATAAAATTATATTGGGAGGCATGGGGCTGACCAACGATGATTACCTGTTTTTTAAAAATGTATTTGACGATGCAGGTGCCCTTGACAGGATAATCTCATTTATCAATACAACTGACAACCCACCTGTAGAAAGGCTACTGGTACCTGATATGGCACTAACTGCCGCAGAATATTTCGCTGTTGAGAAAAATCAAAAAGTACTGGTTTTACTTACCGATATGACACTTTATGCCGATGCCTTAAGTATCGTATCAAACCGTATGGACCAGATTCCATCTAAAGATAGCATGCCTGGTTCACTTTACAGTGATTTGGCAAAAATATATGAGAAGGCTGTTCAATTCCCGGATGGGGGTTCAATCACCATTATTGCTGTAACAACGTTGTCAGGTGGTGATATCACACATGCTATTCCGGATAACACTGGTTACATTACCGAAGGTCAGTTATTCCTACGTCAGGATACTGACATTGGAAAAGTAATTGTAGACCCCTTCCGAAGTTTGTCACGCTTAAAACAATTAGTTATTGGCAAAAAAACAAGGAAAGACCATTCAAAAATTATGAATGCCGCAATTAGGCTATATGCTGATGCAGCCAATGCAAAAACGAAACTTGAAAATGGCTTCGACTTAACAGATTATGACGAAAGAACGTTGAATTTTGCAAAAGATTATTCTAATAAGCTACTGGCCATTGATGTAAATATTACAGTTGATGAGATGCTAGATCAAAGCTGGAAATTATTAAGTACGCACTTTCAAAAAGAGGAAGTTGGGTTAAGTAACGAATTGATTGAGAAATATTGGGTTGAGGAGTAGTTTCGAGTTGGAAGTTGAGAGTTGGAAGTTGAGAATTTAAACATTAATAAAGACTGACTATATAAATGAGTACAATAAAGAGATTTGAAGACCTGATGATTTGGCAAAAAGCCAGGGAACTTTCAAATGATGTTTTTATGTTAACTAATTTACCAACTTTTAAAGATTTTTCGCTCACCGATCAAAT
>JBNLCS010000871.1:0-10252 GCA_050303935.1 Bacteroidales bacterium | reverse complement strand
ACTTCCCCCCCATAGCTTATCTTTTAAAATGGGTTTGAATTTTATAGGATATAATTTTTTTTCCATAGTTTTAAAACTCGTAATCTACTACTTTTAACATTAATTCATTTTGTGAAATAAAATCCAACACTTTTTTATGTTCCGGATGCACCCTGTATTTATCCAACGTAGCAAGGCCTTCAAACTCCGAAATCAACACAAAATCATACGCTGCTTTTGAGGTACTAATATTTTTGCCGGTTTCAAAAAATTTAATTTCCTGGATCTTCCCGGGTAAGGCTTTTAGCATTAAATCAAGATGTTCGAGTATATCTTTTTTATTTTTTTCTTCAGGTACTTTAAAAAACACAATATGTTTGATCATAACTATATAATTTTTTTAATTCTGCATGTTAAAAGTATAACTCAAATTGTTAGCACTACAATATTTCAAAATATGTCGCATTGATATAAAACCTAAATGATTATTAAACAATGTAAATATAAAAATGCTTAATTTAAATATGAAAAACATTTGATAGACGCGAATTTTATTGGTATCACTAGTAGGTATGATTCAAGTAACGTTATACATCCCGATAAATATTTACAATGGTCAGATCCCAAATTACTTTGTACGGCGGGCAGGTGTAAACGCACGATAAAAAGCACTCATTAGCTTCACCTTGCCCGTGAACTCAGTTGCTAGTATGTGTTATGATTGTTTTTATCATGTTTGTTTCCTATTTTTAGCCAAATAATATGCAACCATGAACATTTACGATTATAAACTTGAAAACATCTTGTTCCTTGATATTGAGACAGTCCCTCAATTTGAAGATTTTCATGATATGCCCGAAGGGTTTCAGGAATTATGGAAAAAGAAAGCCGGTTTTCTATTAAAACCTGATGAAGACCAGACTCCTTCAGACATTTACCAAAAGGCTGGCATATACGCTGAATTTGGTAAAATAGTGTGCATATCGGTTGGAAATATTCATCAAACCGGCAATGAAAATGCATTTCGGCTAAAATCATTTTATGGGAACGATGAAAAAAAACTTCTTATAGAATTTTCTGAGATGGTTAGTAGTTTCAGTAAGAACAAAGAAGTTTTTCTTGCCGCACATAATGGAAAAGAATTCGATTTTCCTTACATAGCCCGACGAATGATTATAAATGGATTGCGGTTACCTTATGTTTTACAGGTTGCAGGTAAAAAACCGTGGGAAGTAACATTTATTGACACGCTTGAACTTTGGAAGTTTGGTGATTACAAAAATTACACTTCATTAGACCTTTTAACCTACATAATGGGTATCCCGTCTCCCAAAGACGATATTGACGGAAGTATGGTGGCAGATATTTTCTACAAAGAAAACAACCTAGAAAGAATTGTAAAATATTGTGAAAAAGACGTATTAGCCATTGCACAACTATTTTTGAAATTCAGAAATGAAAACATACTAAAAGAAGAAAATATTACTTCAGTAACTGACTTTACCCCAAAAGATTAGTTTATAGAATACTAAGAGGATTGTTTATTATTCTGAATACAATGGGGAAGAACTTCATTAAAAGAAACTTTTGAAAACACCCATCCTGACATAGCATACGTGCGATTCATACAATACAAATCAATCAATAAACGATAAAACTTCCTTCGTAAACTCATTCGTTTTTTCAGCATGTACCCAATGCCCTGTATCCTTAATCTCCACAAATTTCAGGTTTGTAAATACTGATTTTATCTGTTTTTTATCTTCCGTGGTAATGTAATCAGACTTTTCACCTTTTATAAACAATGTTGGAAGGGAAAATTGTAAACTTTGTTGATCATTTTCAACCCCATCAATTAGTTTATGAAGGTTCCGGTGAATTGACTTTATATTTAGCTTCCAGGCATATCCATTGCCTTTTTCCCTTTTTAGGTTTTTCAGAAGAAAACGAACAATTTTCTCTGATTTGGCCACTTCCATTAATTTACGCTCTGCTTCCCCCCTGCTTTGTATGGTTTGCACATTCATGCTGTTCATCTTGCTTACCACATTTTTGTGAAACTCAAAATGTTTTGAATATCCTGAAAGATACGATTTTGAGGCTACATCAACAATAATCAGCTTTTCAATTTTGTCAGGATTGTCAAAAGCAAATTTCATGGCCAGCTTTCCACCCATTGAATGCCCCATTAATATGCATTTATCAATCGCAAGATCATTTAGCATTTCAAGCACATCTTCCGACATTACTTCAAAATCCATTTCATCATCATGAGGGGATTCTCCATGGTTTCTAATATCAGGAATAATTACTTTATAAGAATGCTTAAAATAATTAGCAACGGTAAGCCAGTTATCCGATGCCCCATATAATCCATGTAAAATAACGAATGGTTTCCCCTCTCCCAGTGTCCTGTAAAACAATTTCATAAGTTATTTCAGCAACCTTAAATACATTTGTATTGTATTTTCCAATCCATAGTACAAAGCATCCGCAATAAGGGCATGGCCTATGGATACTTCATCAATAAAAGGTATTTTTTCAATTAAAAATTTTAGGTTTTGCAGGCTAAGATCATGTCCGGCATTTAACCCGAGCCCAAGTTCTTGTGCAAGAACCGCTGATTTCACATAGGCCATAACTGCTTTATCCCTACCAATGGGGAAATTTGTAGCATACGGTTCGGTATACAATTCAATTCTATCTGATTCAACCTTAGCGGCTCCTTCCACCATTCTTTCAATAGGGTCAACAAATACAGATACCCGGATACCTGCATTTTTAAACTCTGTTACCACTTCTTGTAAAAATTTCTCATTTTTAACAGTATCCCACCCCTGGTTTGAGGTTAAGGCACCTGGGGGGTCAGGGACAAGGGTTACCTGATCTGCCTGCACCTCTTTAACCAGTGCAATAAACGTATCCGACGGATATCCTTCAATATTAAGCTCTGTATTTATATATGGTTTAATATCCCTCACATCCTGATACTTGATATGACGTTCATCAGGACGTGGATGTACTGTAATACCTTCTGCCCCAAAATTCTGGCAGTCAATAGCAGCTTTTAAAACATTCGGAATATTTCCACCCCTTGAATTCCGTAATGTTGCAATTTTGTTTATATTTACACTTAATCTGGTCATAATTTTATTATATCAGGTGCAAAAGTAAGGAATTTAAAGTAAAGCAGTATGTTGGCCAAAGATTTAATTTCGGATGTGGTACCACCACTTAAGACGTCAGACAGCGGTGTGAAGGCTTTGTACTGGATGGATATTTTCAGAATTTCACATTTACCAATTGTTAATAACAAGGATTTCCTTGGTTTAATTTCTGACAAAGATATTTACGATATAAATATGGCAGATGAGCCAATAGGTAATCATAAATTATCTTTGTTTAGCCCATTTGTTAAAGACCATCAGCATATTTACGAAGTTATTGAAATTGTTGCGCGGTTGAAACTTTCTGTTGTACCCGTGTTGGATGATAAAAATAAATATCTCGGTTTAATAACTATAAATGACCTTATTCACTATTTTTCAGAATTAATGTCGATGCAGCATGCCGGCGGTATCATTGTGCTTGAAGTTAACGCCAACAATTATTCTTTAACGCAAATTGCCAACCTTGTTGAAAGCAATGACATAAAAATATTGAGCTTGTATGCTAAGCCTGTCCCTGATTCAACGAAGCTTGAAATTACTATAAAATTAAATACAACAGAAATTTCATCTGTTATTCGCACTTTTGAACGGTACGATTATTACATAAAAGCATCTTATATGGAAGATGATAACCTTACCGATATGTATCAGAACAGATTTGACTCATTTATGAAATACCTAAGTATCTAAGTCCCTTTCCATGAAAGTATTAATATACGGCAACTCTTATAAAAAAGAATCGGGTGTACATATTGAAATATTACTAAAGAAACTGTTAGCGTATGAGGCAAAAGTAAGGGTATACCTACCTTTTTATGAATTACTGAAAACCAAACTTTCAATTCCCCTTAATGATATTGGTACCTTTAACCATTTTAGTGATATTGATTCAAGTACTGATTATCTATTTAGCCTTGGTGGGGATGGTACTTTGTTGAAATCCGTATTGTTTGTGCAAGATAAAAACATTCCGATTATAGGAATAAATATGGGACGGCTTGGCTTTTTGGCCAACATTACCCAGGACGACATCGCTTTTTCAATAGATGAAATATTTAATAAAAACTATACCATTGAGGAACGAAGCCTTTTATATTTTGAAGGATTTCAAGATTATTTTGATGGTTTCCCATATGCATTAAACGATATAACCGTGCAAAAAAAAGATACCTCAATGATTACCATACATACTTACCTAAATAATGAACTTTTAAATTCATATTGGGCCGATGGTTTAATCATAAGTACTTCAACCGGTTCCACAGCCTATTCTTTAAGCGTTGGAGGCCCTATTGTTTTACCCCAGTCAAAAAATTTTGTAATTTGTCCTATTGCCCCCCACAATTTATCTGTACGTCCTATTATTGCCCCTGGAAGCGCTCAAATTAAGTTAAAAATAGAATCCAGGAGCAAACATTTTTTGGCCACAGTTGATAACCGGACTGAAATTATTAATGTTGATAATGAAATAAACCTAAAAGCTGCTAATTTTAATATTAAACTTTTACATCTAAAAAATTACAATTTTTATCACACAATTCGAAACAAATTGTTGTGGGGAATCGATAAAAGAAATTAGTAATGTGTCACTTTGTAATTTAGCGATGGAAAATATTTTCATAAACTTTCTTTCCGAATTGGCGAATTATGCCGTTGCTGCCTCTAAAAACAGAAGAAGAATTTTGGAGTGATAATTGGCTAAAATTAAATTTTATTTTGTATATTTAATTATACCTTTGTTTAACAAATAATTATGTAACTATGAAGAAAGGGCTTTTAATTATTTTGGCATTCTTCTTTGTAATAAGTGTTTCACAGGCCCAACGATGGAAATTAAAAAGATATGAAGCAATTGCCGGTTTGGGGGTTGCAAATGTATTTGGAGATATTGGGGGTTCCAGTGAAATAGAAAACTGGGGTGGTTTCAAAGATTTCAGGATACGGGATTCAAGGCCTTCGATTTACTTAGGGGCAAGGTACAGACTTACTGAAGAACAAGCCTTAAAATTAAATATAATTACCGGCATCGGAGCAGGGAACGATATAGATTCAAAGAATTATCCTTCAGGACGAACGTACAAATTCAGTACTATACTTTTAGAACCGTCTTTGCAATACGAATATTACTTTCTCCCTGAAGACAGGAACATGAAAACATCAGCCATGTATTCAAGACGGGGAATGGTAAATACTTTTTCAATGATTAGTATGTATGGTTTCGTAGGTATTGGAGGAGTCTTGTATTCACCAAAAATAGAAGGGGAATCACCTGCCCCAACCCAGGAAACTTTAAATGAAGCCACAGGCTTTACGGCAGTGGTACCTGTGGGTTTAGGAATAAAATATGTTCTAACAAGCGAAGTATCTTTAAACCTGGAAATTGGAAGGAGATTTACCCGTAATGATTATATCGATGGGTTTACTTCCACCTTTTCTGATTCATACGATGTATACTATTTTGGAACTTTAAGCGTTGTATATAAATTAACAACATCTAGACGTGGAATACCAATATTATTTGAAAACAGAAGCAGAGGCAGAAGCAATAGTGGCGGTCCAAGAAGAGGGCGTAAACCTATTGGCTTTTAAAATACTTTTTTTAATCATTCTTTTTTTTAGTTTAAATATTCATGCACAAAATGTTCCTGAAATAGGAATCACTGCAGGCACAACGCAATATATGGGAGATATTAATACCGACAATCCCTTTTTTATGCCATCACCATCAGCTGGTGCTGTATTTGTGCTTAACCTGAACCAACGGACCGGAATAAAAACGAATGTTAGTTATTTTTCTTTAAAAGCAAGTGGAAGGGATTATAAAAACCAACTAAAAAGTTTTAATAATTCATACTTAAATTACAACATTACCTATTTCGTAAACTTCCTTGAGTACGATTTTAGCTTAAATAAGCACAATTTTACCCCATATTTTTCCCTGGGTTTAGGATACTCCAGGATTTTTACACCTGAAGGAGGTGCCGAAAGCCACATTAATATCCCGTTGGGCCCGGGAATAAAATATTTAATAAAAAATAAAGTTTCTATTGGTTTTGAGTATAATTTATTCAGGGCTTTTTCTGATCAAGTTGATGGCGGAAGCATGCAAGATTACGGGGACTTCCTGGCCTCACAAGACAATCCGGCGCAAGACCTTCCCATATCCAATATAGCGAATCGTGATTGGTATTCTTATTTAAGTTTAGTAATTACATTTAAGTTTATTAATTTTGCGGCCGATTGTCCTGCATATTAATTAATAAATAAGAATGTCGTTAAAAGAACAGATTGATAAGGAAAAACTCCCAAAACACGTTGCAATCATTATGGATGGCAATGGCAGGTGGGCCAAAAAGAGAGGAAACCTCAGAATTTTTGGCCACAAAAATGGTGTAGCTGCCGTACGTGATACCGTAGAGGGCGCTGCAGAACTGGGTATTGGTTATCTTACCCTATATGCATTCTCAACTGAAAATTGGAACCGTCCACGTACCGAAATAGATGCATTGATGCAGCTTTTAGTTTCAACATTAAATTCTGAAACAGATACACTAATTAAAAATAATGTACGTTTATTAACCATTGGCGATACAAACAATCTTCCGGAAAGTGTTAGAAAAAAATTGATGAATTCAATTAAAATTACGGAAAACAATGCCGGATTAAGACTAATTCTGGCACTTAGTTATAGTTCTCGTTGGGAGATTTGTGAAGCCACCAAGCAGATGTTAAAAGATTATAAAAATGGTGAATTTAACCTAAATGATGTTGACGATAACAAAATCAGGTGTTATCTTAACACCGCCAATTTCCCTGATCCCGAATTATTAATCAGGACAAGCGGTGAATACCGTATTAGTAATTTCTTATTATGGCAAATTGCTTATGCCGAATTATATTTTACTGATACATTATGGCCTGATTTTAGAAGAGAAAATTTATATGAAGCCATTATAAATTTTCAAAACAGGGAAAGAAGGTTTGGCAAAACAAGTGAGCAAATCACAGGTGTAAATGGTTAATAATTAAATTATGAACAAACTTATTTTTTTACTTTTTTTTGTAATTACCTCACCAATCATTTTTGCACAGGAAAATAGTAACATAATTATTGATTACAGAAATCCTAAAGAATATATAATAGCCGATATTACAATTTCAGGTATTGAAACAATGGACCGCAATATCCTGATCAGTATGTCCGGCTTAAAAAAGGGGGATAAAATAGAAATTCCTGGCGAAAAAATAACACAGGTGGTGAAAAAATTCTGGGACCAGGGTCTTTTTGAAGATGTTAAAGTATCTATTACCAAAACAGATGGACTTAATGCATATCTGGATATTTACCTGCAGGAACGTCCAAGGGTATCTGAAATAATACTAAAAGGTGTTAACAAGTCCGATCAGGATGACCTCAAAGAAAATCTGTCACTCAAAAGAGGAAGCCAGGCTACCGAGAATGAAATTAACCGGGCCATATATTTCATAAAAGAACATTATAAAGAAAAAGGGTTCTTTAACACTGAAGTAGAAGTTACACAGGAACGTGACACCGTTTATAGTAACCGGGTTGCACTAACCTTTGACATTGATAAAAACAGTAAGGTTAAAATTGAAGAAATCGTTTTCAGAGGAAATACAGCTTACGAGAGCAAAAAACTGAGACGTGTAATGAAAAATACCAAACAGCGTGACTGGAACATTTTCAAAGGATCAAAATATAAAGAAGAAGATTTTAAGGAAGATAAACAAAGCCTGTATACCTTTTACAATGAGAACGGATACCGTGATTTCAATATTATATCAGATTCCATACAAGTATTAAATGATAAAAGGATTAAACTTTACCTTGACGTTGAAGAAGGAAGGAAATTTTATTTCAGGGGTATTACCTGGATTGGAAATACAAAGTATCCCACCGATATGCTAAATTGGATACTTCAAATAAAAAAAGGTGACGTTTACAATAAAACGTTGCTCGATAAAAGGATAAACCAGGATGAAGATGCTGTGTCCGCCTTGTACATGGACAACGGATATCTTTTTATCACTGTTTCACCCATTGAAAACAAGGTTGAAGGGGATTCTATTGATATGGTGATGCTTGTGCATGAAGGTAAACAAGCTACTATTAATGACATTATTATTAGAGGAAACACCAAAACAAATGAACATGTTGTCCGTAGGGAGTTACGGACCAAACCCGGTCAGCTTTTCAGCAGGCAGAAATTAGTTCGTTCGGTAAGGGAGCTTGCCAGCCTTGGCCATTTCAACCCCGAAACGATTAATCCATTACCAATTCCAAACGAGGCAGACGGAACTGTTGACATTGAATATAACCTTGAAGAAAAGGCTAATGATCAACTTGAATTATCAGGTGGCTGGGGCGGTTTCAGTGGGTTTATTGGTACGGTTGGTGTACGGTTTTCAAATTTCTCGGCAAGCAGGATATTGGAAAAAGGGGCATGGAGGCCTATACCCTCTGGTGATGGACAAACTCTGAGCATTCGAGCTTCTTCAAACGGGTATTTTTTTAAGAGCCTTAACTTTTCGTTTATTGAACCATGGCTGGGAGGCAAAAAAAGAAACAACCTTTCTTTATCACTTTACAGAACAAAATACCAACAACGAGAAGGTTCCTATTATTATGGAAGAACCGGTAATATTATTGGCAGCCTTGGTATCTGGGGTAGTTCTGTTGGATTTGGCCGCCAACTAAATTGGCCTGACGATTATTTTTCACTTATCCATTCTTTAAGTTATCAACGATATAACAATGATAATTTTAGTAACCGGCTTTATTCATTCCTTCCCCAAAATGGATTAATGCAGATAATAAGCTTAACAAATACACTTTCAAGAAATTCTACAGACCAACCGATTTATCCCAGCCAGGGATCAAATTTTACGGTTTCACTTGAATTAACACCACCTTACAGTTTGCTGGGTGGAAAGAATGAAAGGTTACTTGAATATCATAAATGGACTTATAGCTCAAAATGGTATCATAACCTGGTGAGCAAATTGGTATTACATGTTGGTATGGATTTCGGATTATTAGGTTATTACAGTGAAGAAAGGGGATATGCCCCCATTGGTGCATTTAAAGTTGGTGAAGATTTAATGCAAGGCATGTATCAATATGGAGTTGATATTGTTCCTGTAAGAGGATATAAGGACGGTTCGTTATCACCATTGGTAAATGGGTCAAGAGTGGGTAATGTGTACAGTAAATATACAACTGAATTAAGGTACTTGATATCGCCCAGTCCCCAGGCAACAATTTATGGCCTGGTATTTGCAGAGGGTGGTAATGGATGGTACGAAATTCGCGATTTCAACCCCTTCGAGGTGAAAAGGTCAGTAGGAATAGGCGTTAGGGCTTTTCTTCCTATGTTTGGTATGCTTGGGCTTGACTACGGCTATGGTTTCGATAAATCTTACGCTTCAGGAGAACCCAGTGGCTGGCAATTTCATTTTAACCTCGGACAAAATTTTTAGTTAATTTAAATTTTATGACCATGAAACGAAAAATTTTTGTTTTAATAGTTCTAATGGCAGGTGTAATTTCAATTACTGCCCAAAAATTTGCTTTTGTTGATACCGATTATATCCTTGGTAATATCCCGTCATACAAAGCTGCACAAGAACAAGTAGATAAACTATCAGCCGACTGGCAAAAAGAAGTGGAAAGTAAATTCTCGGAAATAGAAAAAATGTATAATGATTTTCAGGCAGAAAAAATATTGCTTACTGAAGAATTAAAAAAGAAACGTGAAAACGAAATTATTCAGAAAGAAAAAACAGCACGTGAACTCCAAAAGAAATATTTTGGACCAGAAGGTGAATTGTACAAGAAAAGGGAAGAACTTATAAAACCAATTCAGGATGAGGTATACAATGCCGTGAAAGAAATGGCCATTGAAGGTAATTATGCTGTTATTTTTGATACATCAAGTGGGCCCTCATTGCTTTTTAGCGACCCAAAATATGATAAAAGCGACGATGTATTGCAAAAATTAGGTTATAAAAATTAATTCATTACATTTGCACAAAAAATTTTAGATACCAAAAGAAATAATAGGAAAACAATGAAAAAAGGG
>JBNLCS010000870.1:0-5760 GCA_050303935.1 Bacteroidales bacterium | reverse complement strand
TTGAAAAAGAAGGCTTTAAATTTGACATAGGCCCCTCCTTCTTTAGCATGACATATGAATTCAGAGAATTTGAAAAAGACCTGGGCATAAAATTACCTTTTGAATTTGTTCCACTTGATCCACTTTATACTGTGAATATTGCCGGACAAAATAAACCATTTACTATATATAAAAATATAAAAAAACTTGGAGAAGAATTTGCCGGTATTGAACCTGATTTTGAAAAAAAGATGGAAGCCTTTCTAAAAAGTGCAGGAAATATTTTCCACGATACGTATGACCGGGTTGTAAAAAGGAATTTCAACTCAATAGGTCAATTTTTGACACAACTAACCAAGGTACCCATCAAACATGCCCCTAAAATGATGCATTCGGTTTGGGACGAACTTGGAAAATACTTCAGTTCAGAAGAGGTTAAACAAATATTTTCACTTGTAGCTTTCTTTTTAGGCTCTACCCCTTTTGACACGCCAGCAGTTTATACTTTACTAAATTACACGGAACTTTCGCATGATGGATATCACAATGTTAAAGGAGGAATGTATAAAATAATAGAAGCCATTCTTGAAGTAATAAATAAAAGCGACATCAAAATAGTTTACAATACAGAAATTAAAGAAGTAGTTGAAAAAAATGGAAAGCTATATGGCTTCAAAGATAATTATGCAAAAGAATGGAAAGCTGACATATATGTATGTAATGCAGATGCCGCCTCTTTCAGGGGCAATATATTACACCGTAAAAAATACACTTCCAAAAAATTAGATAATTTAAAATGGACCCTGGCCCCGCTCACAATATACCTAGGTATTAAAGGAAAAATAAGCAACATTGGACACCATAATTATTTTCTGGGCAAAAACTTCAAAGAATATGCGAATGGTATATTCAAAAATAAAATAAAACTTGACAAACCCTATTATTATGTAAATGTTCTTTCAAAGTTTAATCCGGAAAGTGCACCTGATGGATGTGAATCATTGTTTATACTTTGCCCAGTACCGGATTTAAGGTTTAAACACAACTGGCAAGATAAAGAGGAAATTGTAAATAATATTATTGAAGATCTATCGGAACGAACAGGATTTGACATTGAAAAGAATACGGTTACAAAAACCGTATATACCCCTGAAAACTGGGAAAAAATGTTTAACCTTTATAGGGGTAGCGGACTGGGACTAGCACATAATTTGAACCAGATAGGCGGTTTCAGACCAAAAAATTATGATGAGAAATACCCTAACTTGTTTTATACAGGTGCCTCAACCATACCAGGAACAGGACTTCCGATGGTATTAATAAGTTCAAAATTAGTAACCCAACGAATAATTAAAAGTTATGGACTTGTATCTTAAAAATGCTTATCAAATTAGCAAAATAACCACAAATAACTATAGCACATCGTTTTCAATCGGTGTAAAATTGTTATCAGCCCCATATAGAAAACCCATTTATGCAATCTATGGATTTGTAAGATTTGCAGATGAAATAGTAGATACATTTAACCATTATGATAAAAAAACACTCCTTGACAGGTTCCGAAATGAAACATATCAGGCCATAGATGAAGGGATCAGTACAAACCCCATTCTCCATAGCTTTCAACAGGTTGTTAATGAATTTGGAATAGAAAGGGAGTTAATCGATGCTTTTCTTGACAGTATGGAAATGGATTTGTATTATTCAAATTACAATGCCAATATGTTTAAGAAGTATGTTTACGGATCAGCTGAAGTAGTTGGGCTCATGTGCCTAAAGGTGTTTTATAAGGATAAAAAAGATATGTATGAAAATCTTAAATATTATGCACGTAAACTCGGGGAAGCTTTTCAAAAAGTTAATTTCCTTCGTGATGTGCAAGCTGACTATAAAGAAAGGGGCAGGTTATATTTTCCTCATATAAATTTTGATAACCTGAGTATTGATGAAAAAACAAAAATCGAAAAAGATATTGAAGCAGATTTTAAAGAAGCATTTAAAGGAATCGTATTGTTACATGGGAGTGTCCGTTTAGGGGTTTATATCTCATACAGATATTATAAAAAATTATTTAATAAAATTCGAAAGGCGCCTCCTCATAATATTCTGCAACAAAGATATCGTGTAAACAATATTACTAAATTAAGAATATTGGCTACCAGTAGCTTGCGACATGCTTTGAAAATATTATAATAAACAAAGTAAAATATACAATAATTCACCTTTTTCAAGGTACAATCATATATCATTCTATTCGTATTACAAAAAAGATGTTTGTTCGGAACAGTTTTTTTTATTTTCCTGATATTTGTCATATTTACATCACAGAATAATTTCTTATTTTTGTTTCAAATAAAAATTTCTTGCAATGAAAATTATCACCATGTTTCAATAAATAATATCAGAACCGTTTTTTCAAATTGAAAAAACCGTAGCATTCTACTATTCCCCTTTCACTTTCTTAAAGAAAGAAATTTTATATTGATATTAAATTGAAAAATCAATTGGTGATGACGGTTTCACAAAAAATAAAACATATATTTTCGGAAATTACTTTTAAGGATATAGCCAAATCTATATCAGGAACAGAGCAGGATTTTACCATCGGCAAAATAGGAAGGGCCATGCTATTGATCTCAATTCCAATGGTGCTTGAAATGATCATGGAATCCATTTTTGCACTTGTTGACATATACTTTGTATCACAACTTGGAGATGCTAGTACTGCCACAGTGGGTATAACCGAATCTTTAATGACCATTATATATGCAATAGCTATTGGGTTAAGTGCAGCTACATCAGCCGTAATTTCTCGCCGGATTGGTGAAAAAAGGCCCCAAAAAGCTGCCGAATCGGCTTTTCAGGCCATATTACTTGCTTTTTTAATATCATTGGCAATTGCAATACCAGGTGTTTATTTTGCCCGGGATATTTTGATACTAATGGATGCCAGTGATGAAACTGTAGCTATTGGAACACCATATACCAGGATTATGATAGGTGGTAATGTTGTAATTATGTTACTGTTTATTATCAATGCAATATTCAGGAGTGCCGGTGATGCGGCTATTTCGTTCAGGGTACTCGCCATAGCCAACATTTTAAATATAATATTAGACCCGGTTCTAATTAATGGATGGGGGCCTATACCGGCTTTTGGGGTAAAAGGTGCGGCCATAGCCACTAATATAGGCAGGGGTATGGCAGTGTTATATCAGTTATATTTATTGTTTTTTGGTAAGCTAAGGATCCGGATATCTTTAAAACAGGTTAATTTTAAATTTAGTATTATGCAGCGCATAATCAACTTGTCATATGGTGGTATCGGGCAGCATTTAATTGCTACTTCTAGCTGGATAATATTAATATGGATTTTAAATGGATATGGCGAAAGCTTGGTTGCAGGATATACTGTTGCTATAAGAATAATAATGTTTGCTTTATTGCCCTCTTGGGGATTAAGCAATGCAGCAGCAACGCTGGTTGGACAAAACCTTGGGGCCGGAAAACCACAACGGGCTGAGAAATCAATTTGGTTAAGTGCCACTGCGAATTTAATCTTTTTAGGTACAATTTCCCTAATTTTGATATTATTCCCTCAGTTGCCGGTAAACTTTCTGGTTAAAGACGAATCAATTGCTGTTCATGCAATAAAAGCAACACGATTTATTAGTTATGGA
Organism: Bacteroidales bacterium; assembly: GCA_050303935.1. GTDB lineage: Bacteria > Bacteroidota > Bacteroidia > Bacteroidales > JBNLCS01 > JBNLCS01. The sequence continues at coordinate 2,101 of JBNLCS010000870.1, read as the reverse complement.
TTTGTAATGTATGGCGTTGGTATGGTTTTATCACAATCAATTAATGGATCAGGGGATACTCGTACCCCAACAATAATAAATTTATTCAGCTATTGGATAGTACAGGTACCTATCGCATATTTTTTAGCTGAACTACTTTTTATGGGACCCGATGGTGTGTATATATCAATCATTTTAGCTGAAAGTATGTTAACAACATTATCATATATAATAATAAAGAGGGGCAAATGGAAAACAAATATTGTTTAATGATTGTTTTTGATGCATAGCATTTTAAATATTTCACCTCTAAAACAAATAGTTATACGTATTATGAAAGAAATGTGGAATGAACGATATGGTCAGGAATACATTTACGGTAAAAAGCCCAACGACTTTTTATCTGCAACCATTAACAAACCTGGCAAAGGGAAAGTGATGTGCCTGGCAGAAGGCCAGGGAAGAAATGCTGTATACTTAGCTGGTTTAGGATACGATGTCACAGCTATTGATTATAGTGAAGAAGGATTAAAAAAAGCAAACAAGTTGGCCAACGAAGCAGGTGTAAAAATCACCACTATTCAAATGGACCTGGATGAACTTATATGTAAGCAAAATGAATGGGACGGTATAATCAGTATTTATGGCCATTTACCTGATGCCCTCAGGATCAAAGTACATAAAGAAGTAATTAAAGGGCTTAAAACAGGAGGTTTCCTATTGATAGAGGCCTATAACATTAATCAACTTAATTACAACTCAGGTGGCCCTAAATCAATTGAACTGCTTTATTCCCTGAAAAAACTTGAATCAGACTTTAGCAATCATTTTTATTTTAAGATTTTTAGGGAAACGGAAAGGGAAGTAAACGAAGGCTCATTTCACAAAGGTTTGGCATCGGTTATACAGGTTCATGGAATTAGAAAGTAATTGTAAACCCAACTATTCCTGTTTTCCCTGGAATGCCCCGATGCGCTTATAGTCAGGTATTCATATCCTTTCTGAAGAGATGGGATTCCATGATCCTATTTACCATTTAGTAACCCTTCAATTCTCACATACCCTCCCTTATAAAAAGTATCAATAACCGATCGGGCCAAATCAAATATTTCAGCTCCGGTATGATCAAGTATCGCTGAATCGGATGTTGCCACTACCCCATTGTTCATCTTCTTCAATTTAACATCTACGAATTTTTCTGTATAAGCCCTTCCTTTAACAGAATTATCTTTTAATAACCCATTTATCGTATGTGCAAGGCTACCACTATGCGAAACAGGGGAATCAAACAAAAAATAAACTTCGGCTATGTTGCTTTCAACCAATAATTTTACAACGTCCTGAATTGCTTTCATAAACAGCGGACTGGCCTGATTTCTCCCTGTTACTTCCCCTGTATCTCTCAAAAATCCGTCCTGAGAAAGAAAAACAACCCTGCCACACAAGTAATTCGATATCGTATAAAATACATTAAAAGCGTCAATACTTATTTTTTTGTTATTAATTTCCTGCGTTCTCTTTATTTGGCGTTTATCAATATCTGTTTTGATGGCCAACCCTCTGTGCATGGCACTGCGTTGCATACGTGATAGTTCAAACCTGTTTCCGACTAAACGGTTAATTTCTTTTCTTGGGTATCCATTCTCAAGCAAGTACCAGTAATCATAAAGTGCTTTACGAAATTTTTCATTTACCAGTTTTTTCATATATCATCAGAAAATGACATATCAGGCTTAAAGCCCCGTAAATATTTCATAAACTGAACCCTTTCAAACGATCGGGGATTTTCATTTTTATGTTTACACATAATGCCTTTAAAATCAGAGATAGCCCCATACCCTTTTTCCTCCATCCAGTTTTCCAATCCATCAATTATTTTCCGAATCTGTTCAGGACCATTTTTATACAGTGTTGATACAACCTGTACGACGTCCGCACCAGCTAGTAACATTTTAATGAAAGCTTTTTCATCATGCACGCCCCTTGAAGCAGCAACACTACATTTGATACGATCAGACATTAAAGTTACCCACCTTAATGTTAAGGAAAGATCAGAGGGGGAACTTAACACATGCGAAGAACTAAATGTCATGTTATCAATATCAAAATCAGGGTTATAAAA